>JAGLSH010000099.1 GCA_023135855.1 Candidatus Omnitrophota bacterium | reverse complement strand
AGAAAATTGATTTTTTTTATTGCCTCTGGTTTATTTTCTTCAATAGCAAAAATTATTTCCTTAGGATTAATTAGTCTACAGATTAATTTAATCCCTTTGAGTATTTCCTCCATATTCTCTACCATTAAGCGGTAGTCACAAGCTAAATAAGGTTCACATTCGCAACCATTAATTATTAAAGTGTCAATTTGTTTGGGCGGATTTAACTTTACATGGGTTGGAAAGGCAGCCCCACCCATACCAACTATGCCATAATTAGCAATAATTTCTAATATGTTTTCCTTAGTTAATGATGCAATGTCTTTATTCTCTTTTAAAGGATAATCTTTTTCTTCATCTTGGCATTGAAGAATAATTGCGGGAGACTTTTTTAATATCGGATGATACCAATTAACAATATCAATAATTTTTCCCTTTTTTGGGGCATGGATTTGCGCTGAAATCATTCCATTTGACTTAGCAATTGTGTCTCCTTCATTGACTTCATCTCCTTTTTTAACGCAAAGTAGTGAAGGTGCTCCAGTATGTTGGGCTAAGGGAAGGTAAAGCTTAGATGAATCTAAAAACTTTTCGCTGAGTAAATTATGCTGTGGTTCTTTGTATTCTTCTATTTTAATCATTGGTAAATATAAATATTGTTGATACGAAGAATCCGATTATACCAAGTGATACTATGATTGTAAAGGGATTGAAAAAATCAGCTAATGCTGAGCAGATAAACATTGAGATTAGGAATCCTAAATGAGAGGTGAATTCCAAACCACTGAATATTCTTCCTAAAACCTTTTGATCGCTTTCTCTATGTATAAGAGCATTCACTCCTACAAATACAGGGGAAGTAATTATTCCAAAGATAAAAGCTAAAGTTATTGCGTAGAGTGTTTGAGGGTAAGCTCGTAGGGATACAACAAAAAATACAAGATATAGTGAAGCAAGCAATAGACTTAAGTTTATAACTTTTTTTACTGAAAATTTATTGGCAATTTGTCCATAAATTAAAGATCCTAGAAAAATACCAGCACCTAAGGAGACTGTAATAAATCCGAGATCACTAGTTACTGAAGATAAAACCTCTTGAATAAAACGAATAAAAACTACATACAATCCGCCGATATAGGAGAAGATAAAGAAAAACATTTTGAAAGCATATTTTGTTTCATCAGAGTTAAAGATGTATTTTAGCCCATCACGGAATTCTTGAACGAATGATTGCTTAACTCCGCTAATTACTTTTTTTCCTATGCTGGTAATATCACTAACTTTAAAATTACTTTTTTCTTTAGCTGTAATAAGAAATATTGCTAAAGCTGAAATAAAGAAAGTAGCAGCATCCAAGCCAAAGGCACTGGAAACTCCCCACTTCTCGACAATAATTCCGCCTAAACCAAAACCAATAATTGCGGCAATAGTGGCGGTTATTGAAATTAAAGAGTTGGCTAAGAAGATATCCTTTTTTTTAGTAATTTCTGGAATGAAAGCCATTTTAGCCGGTGTAAAAAATTTGCCAGCACTAAATGAAAGGAAAAGAAGAACATAGACTACGGCAAAAGCTTTTAGTTTTAGGAAAAATATTGGAATCAATAATATGAATATACCTCTTAGGAAATCACTAGTATACATGGTTTTCCTTTTACTCCAACGATCTATGTAGACTCCAGATATAGGTGAGATAATAAATACTGGGATTATTGCCATACTCATTATTAGGGCTAGGTGTGAAGAAGACATTGAAACTTTAGAGACTAGTCCGACTAGAGCTATTTGAGTTAATCGGTCACCAAATTGAGAAACAATTTGACCGACCCAAAGGCAGAAAAAATTTCTTTTAGCTAGAATTTTAAAGTATTTTAAAACCATCTTGGTCTTTTAGGCTACGTCTTTGTATCCTTCCTTCCCCTCTCTTGTTAAGCCGAGGGAGAGAGTCGAACTCTCGACCTGTGCATTACGAATGCACTGCTCTGCCAACTGAGCTACCTCGGCAATATTTCCCAAAGCACAATTCAGCCTTAAGCTCTAAGCCGCTTATTTTAAGCGAAGTCGAAGGATATAATATCGAAAACTATAGGGATTTTAACAGAAATGAGGTCAATTCTCAAGTAAATTTAATTTATTTGTTGAATCAGGTGAATTGTAACTCATATTGCGA
>JAGLSH010000098.1 GCA_023135855.1 Candidatus Omnitrophota bacterium | reverse complement strand
AATGTGTGGATATAAGATTCAAGTTATAGAGAGCAATTCAGAGGGGTTGGTAGATATTGATAAATTAGAGAGAGAAGTTGATGAGAACGTAGCTGCTATTATGCTTACCAATCCTAATACTTTAGGTTTATTTGAAGAAAATATTCTCACTATAAGCGATATTATTCATAGAAAAGGAGGATTCCTTTATTATGATGGAGCTAATTTTAATCCTCTTCTAGGGATAACAAAGCCATCGCTTATGGGATTTGATGTAGTCCATCTTAATTTGCATAAAACTTTCTCTACACCTCATGGCTGTGGAGGGCCAGGTGCGGGTGTAGTAGGGGTTAGCGAGATTCTAGAAGATTTCCTTCCTGCACCATTAGTTAGAAAAGATGGTGATAAGTTTTATTTTGATTATGAAATAAAACATTCTATTGGTCGATTAAGGAGTTTCTATGGTAACTTTGGAGTTCTAGTGAGAGCTTATGCTTATATTTTACGTTTAGGTAGAGATGGGCTTTTGCGAGTAGCTCAAAATTCGACTCTTTCAGCTAATTATATAAAAGAGAAGTTGAAAGATTATTATCAAGTAGCTTTTCCTAAGAAATGTATGCATGAGGTAGTTTTTACCTGTCAGGATCAGAAAGAAAGAGGTGCCTCAGCTTTAGATATTGCCAAGAGATTAATTGATTTTGGCATTCACCCTCCAACAATGTATTTTCCTATGATTGTTAGAGAGGCTTTAATGGTAGAACCTACAGAGACTGAGAGTAAGCAAACCTTAGATTATTTTATCAAAACTATGATTAGTATCAATAGAGAAATCAGCTGGGATTGTGAGAAGATTCAGACTTCCCCACATCTAGCGCCAGTAAAGAGAGTTGATGAAGTAAGAGCAGCAAGATTTCCGAATTTAAAATGGGAAAAACCTGGCGTTTAATTTTAGATCAAAAATGTGATGGTTATTACAATATGGCTGTTGATGAAGCCATATTGTTAGGCTATGATTCTTTTAAAATTCCTACTTTAAGAGTGTATGGGTGGAGTAAGCCTTTTATTTCTTTAGGATATAATCAAAGCTTTGAGAAAGTTTTGAACTCCAAGGAAGAACTACCTTTCGTTAGAAGGATAACCGGCGGCTCAGCAATTCTTCACTATAAAGAACTTACCTATAGCTTAGTTTGTTCTCTGGAAGATTTAAATTTACCTAAGGCAGTTAAGGAGTCCTATAGAATAATCTGTTCTTTTTTAAAATGCTTTTATAGCCAATTAGGATTGGAAGCATCTTTTGCTGATGCTTTAAAATCTAGAAGTCAGAAAACTAAAAAAGACTTAGGTAAGTATAATAATTTTTGTTTTTCAAATTGGCAGCATTTAGATCTTTTGGTTAAAGGTAAGAAAATTGGCGGCAATGCTCAACGGCGCAAGAAAAATATTATTTTTCAGCATGGCAGTATTCCTCAGGAAATAGATTTTTCTTGTATCAGAAGAGTAATAAAAGATTCCGGTGAACTTCAAAGCAAGACAACTTTTCTGAAGGAAGTCTTGGGCAAAACATTAGATTTTGATTTGTTGAGTGCACTTTTGCACTCAAGCTTTAAAACAACCTTTGGTGTAGAGTTTAACCAGGAGAAACTTTTAAAGTCGGAGAAGGAAGATGTGGTTTTTCTTCTTAGGGGAAAGTATAAAACAAAGAATTGGAACAACCATAAAATTTTTGAAAATGTTTAAAACTATACCTAAACCTTTTTGGTTAAATAAAAAAATATCCCTTGGCTCTTGTCGTAAGGTAAAGAGTGTGTTGAGAGGCTTATCTTTGCATAGCGTTTGCGAAGAATCATTTTGCCCTAATATTTCAGAGTGTTTTTGCAATGGAGTAGCTACCTTTATGATTTTAGGCGATATTTGCACTAGGGCGTGTACTTTCTGTGGGATTAGTAAGGGTAAACCTTTTTTGGTTGATTTTAATGAACCGGAACGGATAAAAGAAGCAGTCGAAAAACTAAATTTAAATTATGTAGTAATAACTTCACCGACTCGGGACGATCTTGATGATGGAGGAGTAAGCCTTTTTTGCCAAACAGTGGATGCAGTGATGAGCATAGGCTCTAAGATAAGAGTAGAGATTTTAATTCCTGATTTTAGAGGGAAAGTAGATTTAATTGAAAAGATAGCCAAATGCAGAGCTAATGTAATTGGTCATAATATTGAGACTCCTGCTTCTTTATATATAAA
>JAGLSH010000097.1 GCA_023135855.1 Candidatus Omnitrophota bacterium | reverse complement strand
GGGGGCTTTTTTTATGGCTACTGATCCAGTTACCACGCCAATCACCAAAAAAGGAAGATACATCTTTGGCATTGGCTGTGGGATCTTAATAATGATAATAAGATATTTTGGCGGATTACCTGAAGGAGTTATGTATTCAATCCTTTTCATGAACGCCTTAACCCCTTTAATTAATCGCTATACCAAGCCAAGGAGATTTGGAACATGAACCCAAGTTGGTTCAAAAAAATGCTTATGGGTCCACGTCAATCCCTTAAAGGATGTCTGTTAAAGTGAAAGACGTAATTAAAATAACTTCGGTATTAACTTTGGTTTGCCTTATCTGCGCACTATTACTTTCAGTTGTCCATGGCCTTGCTAATAAGAAAATTGAAATAAATAAAGAAAAACGGATAGAGGAAGCTTTAACTATCCTGGCTCCAGAAGCAATAAAAGTAGAAGAGATTGCTATTGAAGAAGAAATCATATACAAGCTTTTTAATCAAAAGGAAAATTTAATCGGTTATGGCTTTATAGCTTCCGGACAAGGCTATCAAGGCAAAATAAAAATGTTAGTAGTCGCCGAAAAATCTCTACAACACCTTAAAGGTATTGAGGTTGTAGAATCTTTAGAAACACCAGGACTTGGTGCAAAAATTCAAAAACCCCCATTTAAAAATCAATTTAAAAATTTATCGATAACTGGGGATATAATTTGCATAAAAAATGACTTACCCAAGGCAGGAGAAATAAAAGCAATTACCGGGGCAACCGTTTCTTCGCGAGCAATAGTAAACACTTTAAATAAGCGTATTAAAAAAATAAGGGAACTTATTAATAAAAATTAGTTTCAGAGGAATAAATATGGAAAAAACAAAAAAGTAACAATAATTATTATGAAAAATTTTATTAAAGGTTTATGGAAAGACCACCCAGTATTTCGCCAACTTCTTGGTATGTGTCCAGCTTTAGCTGTAACCACATCATCAATGAACGGTATCTCTATGGGGCTGGCAGTAATCTTTGTTTTATTCTTTTCTTCTTTAGTGGTTTCATTAATTAAAAAAATAGTTCCTCACCAGGTACGCATTGCAGTCTACACCGTAATTATTGCAACTTTTGTAACAATAGTGGATTTATTTTTAAAGGCTCAATTTCCAGAAATTAGCCGCTCCCTAGGGCCTTATATTCCCTTGATTATTGTTAACTGTATTATTCTTGGTCGCTGCGAAGCATTTGCTTCTAAAAATAATATTAGAAGTTCCCTACGCGATGCTTTAGGTATGGGGATTGGTTTTTGCTGGGGATTGTTTATTTTAGGTTCAATCCGGGAAATCTTTGGAGCCGGTAGTATCCTTGGAACAAGAATACTACCGGCAAACTACAATCCTTTGGTTATAATGATTCTTCCAGCTGGAGCATTTTTAGTTTTAGGTCTTTTAGTTGCTGTAATGAATAAAATAGAGGAGTAAATAAAAAGGAAAGTCCGGGCGCCTTTATATCGGGTAAATTTTGCTGGTGCAATATTTACCCGAAGCACCTCGGACATAATTCGGCTAGGTATTTTTTTTCTTAAAAAAACATAAGTCTCATTATATGAAAGATTTAATTTTAATATTTATCTCAACACTGTTAATAAACAACCTTGTACTTTCTTACTTCTTAGGTATTTGTCCTTTCTTGGGAGTTTCCGGTAAGATTGAGTCAGCCTTTGGTATGGGCATGGCTGTTACTTTTGTTATGACCTTAGCCACTAGCCTTAGTTGGCTTATATATAATCTCATTTTAGTTAAATTTGGTTTATTCTACCTTGAGTATGTAGTCTTTATATTGGTAATTGCTTCATTGGTTCAAATAGTTGAGATGTTTATACGTAAATACTCTAGTTCTCTTTATCAATCGCTAGGAATATACTTACCCTTGATTACTACTAATTGTGCAATTCTTGGGTCAGCTTTATTTATGGTAACTAGAAATTACAAATTCTTAGAAGCAGTTGTCTTCGGTTTTTCAGGCGGTTTAGGATTTTCTTTGGTTTTATTAATTATGGCTGGAATTCGTGAAGAACTTCACTATGTTGATATACCTAAGATCTTTCGAGGCGCATCTTTAACTTTAATCACTGCTGGCCTGCTTGCCCTTGTTTTCATGGGCTTCTCAGGATTAATTTCATCATAATTGAGGGAATAGGTAGATTGAGAATGGGTGGATGAGTAAAAGAGTGAAAGAGTGGAAAGGTAGATGGGTGAATGAGTTGATGAGGAAATGAGGGAAGAAAATAAAGTATATTACCCCATACACCCTTAAACCCATATACCCATTAACATATAAATATAATAAAT
>JAGLSH010000096.1 GCA_023135855.1 Candidatus Omnitrophota bacterium | reverse complement strand
GGTTCAAGTCCCTCCTCCGGCATTTTAAATACCGCACCCTATTCTTTTTAATATCTGGTATAATATTCCAATGAGTAAGTTTAAATTAGACAAATTTCAAGAAGAAGCAATTAAAGCTAGTCGCAATAATAACTCAATAATTGTAAGTGCTCCTACTGGAGCAGGAAAAACTTTAATTGCTGAATATATAATTGAAGATTGTATAAAAAATAATAAAGGGGTAATCTACACTGCTCCAATAAAAGCCCTAAGCAACCAAAAATTCAGGGACTTCTCTAAAAAATACCCTAAAAAAACAGGTATTCTTACCGGAGATGTAAGTATAAACAGAAATGCTCCAATCTTAATTATGACTACTGAAATCTTCCGTAATGCTATTCTGGTAAATCCTGAAGAATTCACCCATCGAGAATGGATAATCTTTGATGAAATTCATTACCTCGATGATGTAGAGAGAGGCACAGTTTGGGAAGAAACAATAATTCTCTTGCCCAAGCAAATGAAAATATTAGCTTTAAGCGCAACTATTCCTAATATTGATCAATTTGCAGGCTGGCTACGTAAAATCCACAGTTTTCCTCTAAAATCAATAATAGAGGGCGTAAGACCAGTGCCTCTACACTTCTGCTTTCAATCCAATAATGAGATATTCTACAACTTCGAAAAATTAAAAAAATCAAATCTCCTGCGCAAAACTTTAGGAACCCACTCTTATCAAGAAAAATATGCATTTTCTAAACCAAATAAAACCAAAAGCCTTTTACAAGGCATAGATGATCTTAATGGCTATCCTTGTGTATACTTCGCTTTTTCTCGAAAAAAATGTGAAAATCTAGCTCAGGAAACTGGACAATTTAATTTTCTCAATAAAGACGAAAGGATCAAAATAACAAAAATATTCAATGACTTATTAGATAAATTCAATATTTTCTCCTCCCCTCATGTAGACTTCCTTGAGCCACTAATTAAAAGGGGGATTGCTTATCACCATGCCGGACTCCTGCCAACGCTAAAAGAAATTATTGAAAGGCTCTTTACTACTGGTTTAATAAAGCTAATTTTTACTACTGAAACCTTCGCTCTAGGAATAAATATGCCAGCAAAAACAGTTATCTTTGATTCTCTCAGTAAGTTTTATGGTAGATACCATAGTTATTTAAAAACCCGGGATTTCTACCAAATGGCTGGACGTGCCGGGCGACGCGGACTTGATAAAGAAGGTTTTGTAGTTTCTCGGGTAAATCCCTCTCATGTAGACATACTTTCTTTAGAAAAAATAATCTACGGAAAGTATGAACCTATCCAGAGTCAACTTAACTCTTGCTATGCTACTATTTTGAATCTCTACAAAATAATGGGCGAAAAAATTTATGATATTTACCCTAAATCTTTTCACTGTTATCAAGATAAAGGCTGGAAAAGGAAAGAAGTATTAAGTTTACTAAAAAGAAAAATATCTTTGCTTAAAGACTTTGGTTATATAGAAGGCACAGAAATAACCCAAAAAGCACAATTAGCAGCTAAAGTTTATAGTTTTGAATTAGCTATTGGAGAACTATTTGAAGCTGGATTCTTAGATAGCCTTAATGAAGAAGATCTGTTTGTATTTGTAGTTGCCTTAGTTTATGAACCAAGGAAAAGTGATAAAAAACCTAAACTAACTAAACGGACAAAAGCCTTAAGAGGTAAGATAGATAAATTTATAAAAAATATACATCATCAAGAAAGACATTTTCGCGTCTATCCTTTAAGTAAAAAATTCTTCTTTTACCTAAGTGAGATTTGTCGTATGTGGTATGCCGGAGCAAGCTTTCCAAAGATAAACCAACATTGTTCTATAGACGAAGGAGAAATAGTGCGATATTTTAGGATGGCTGTCCAAGTGTTGCGAGAAATAAGCACATCTGATACTATAAATGACTCTTTAAAAGGAAAAATATCAAATTGCTTAAAGAAAATAAATCGTGATGTTGTCGATGCTGAAAAGCAGCTACGCCAAGCAATATAAGCTCATAAAGTCATTGAGTTTATTAGCCTAAAAAACAAAAAACCCTGCCCTAATAGGTTTTTCTTGACAATATTTAATTTTTCAGTATATTAGACTACCTATGAGTAGAAAGTGTGAAATTTGTAAGAAAAAAGCAATAACTGGCAATAGCATTACCAGAAGAGGTCTACCCAAGAAAAAAGGTGGAGTAGGCTTAAAAACTACCGGAGTAACTAAGAGGAGATTTCTCCCTAATCTTCAATCAAAGAAGATTGTCTTAGACGGTAAGGTAAAGAAAGTTCTTGTCTGTGCTAAATGTATCAAAAGCGGTAAACTATCCCTTCCTATGAGAAAGCCTGCAGTCTCTAATAATTAATTTAGGAGTATTGTGGTAGTAGTTAGCCTGAAGGGAGAATGCTATGTCAAATCTA
>JAGLSH010000095.1 GCA_023135855.1 Candidatus Omnitrophota bacterium | reverse complement strand
ATATGAGTGGTCTCAAATTATAGATGATAACACTAACCATATTGGACTTGAATTAAATTACTCACCAACAGAAAAATTAGGTTTCCATGGACGGTATGTTTATTCAAGAGCTAATGATATTTCTGAATTAAATGAAAACGGTAGCGTAGAAAATAGATCACATCATACTTTTTTTTCTGAAGTAAAATTAGAGTTAAAAGAGGATAGTGAATTGATTGGTCAGTATGGTGTAGGTAGCATTGCTGGTACTGCTGATTCCAGTTATTCTCCTTTAGGTGGCGGTATTGCTACTCTTGACACTCAACATATTGTTAGAGTTTATTATCGTAGGAAATTTTAGGGAAAATATTTTCTAATAATATTGACAGTAATAGTTTATATGCTATAATCAGATTAAAGGGGGGCATAATGGATAAAACGAAAATAATTCCTATAATTCTATTGGTAGTTGTTTTAGGTGTCGGCTATGTAGCCTTTACATTTTATACTCAAAAAGAAGATTTAACAGTTGCTAACCAAACACTAGCAGAAGAGAAGATTGGTTTGGTAGAAGCAAATAGCAATTTGCAATATAAGGTTGATAAGATTGGAAGAGAAAAGACTGACATTGAGCGTAGATTGTTGGTAGTCACGAGTGAACTATCTAATGCTGAATCAGATATGGAAAATTGGCAAAGGAAATGGTCATTAGTTTCCAAGGAGAGAGATACTTTAGTTGAGAAGATGAAAGTTGCTTCTAGTTCTCCTGTAAGAATTATAGAAGAGACAAGGGTAGAGCCTGGTATGTTTTCTGCTGAAGATCATTGGGCAGATTTTGTTAAGAGCAAAGCTTCTGCAGAAGCAAAACTTGATATTTTAAGCAGAACTCTGTTTGAAGAAAAAAATAAAATGGCAAAGTTGGATAAAGAGAATAAAGAGTTAAGCATCCAGATGGATCAGCTAGCTAAAGAAAAAAATAGACTTATTGAAGATATAAAATTTAAAGAAAGAACTTTACGTATTATGAGTATGGACTTAGTGTCTGAGCGCGAAGGAAGAGGAACTGTTGTTATTGAAGTAAAAAAGTTACGTAGAGAAAATGGAGAGTTAAAGAGAGAAGTAATAATGGCTAATAAAGGCTTAATGAAGTTGCAAGATACGCTTCAAGAAGTTATTTTCAAGAAAGAGGAATTAGAAGAGAAGATTTCTGATGCTGATGTTATCTTGAAAGAAAAAGCTATGGCTTTTGAAGAATTGCAAAGTCGGCTTGAGGTGACAATTGAAGGAGGAAAGAGGATTACAGCAGAAGAGTCAGCTTCAGTGGAATTACCTCCTATTATAGTAAAGCCTAATGCTCAAGGAATAATAGAGGTGCGAGGAGAGATTATTGCTGTTAATCATGAAGAGAAATTTGTAGTTATTGATATAGGTGAAGCTTCTGGTTTACGACCAGGTGCGTTATTAAAAATTATGCGCGGAGGTAGAAAAGTAGGTACTGTAGAAGTTATTGAAATGAGAAAAGAAATCTCCGCAGCAGACGTAAAAGAAGTAGTTGATGGTTATGTTGTCCAAGAGGGTGACATTGCCATGACTCAGTAATACTTGTGTCTTCTTCTAAAATTACCATAAAAGATGTAGCCCTCAAAGCTGGTGTCTCCATTGCCACCGTTTCCCGTTTCTTAAATAATGTTTCCTTAAAAGAAGGTAATCAAAAACGTATAGAGGCAGCAGTAAAAGAGCTTAATTATCAGCCTTTGCTTTATGCTCGTCGTTTGGCCGGAGGAAAGCTTGATACTTTCGGTTTGATTATTCCGGGCTATGAAGGTATTTTTTATTCTTTTTATGCTTTAGAGATAATTCGAGAAGTAGCTTTTTCTTTAGGAGTTAAAGGTATTGATTTGCATCTCAATATTTTTTGGGATAAAGATAACTTTAAAACTTCTCTTATTGACGGAGTTATAATGGCTGATGTAATCGGTAATGAAAGTCAGCTCAAGAGGTTGGTAAAAGAAGATATTCCTTTAGTAGTAATAAATCGACAAATAGAAGACTTAGATGTTAATTGTGTTGCTGTTAACAATTTTAAAGGTGCGTATGAAGCAACAGAGTTTTTAGTTCATCATGGACATAAGCGCGTAGCTCATCTTACCGGTGATTTACGTGTTAAGTGTGCTCAGGATAGAGTAGAGGGATATAAATCAGCCCTAGAGAAGAACGGAGTAGCAATATCTAAAGACTATATTAAGACTACTAACTTTTCACGTAAAGAAGCCCGGGCAAAGTTAGAAGAATTGTTTTCTTTAAAAAATCCTCCGACTGCTGTATTTTGTTGCAGCGATGAAATTGCTAGTGAGGTTTTAAGTTTCGCTGAAGAGAAGAGAATCAAAGTGCCTAAAGATTTGAGTGTTGTTGGTTTTGACGATAATCCTCATTGTCTTTATGGAAATTTAATGCTTACTACAGTGAG
>JAGLSH010000094.1 GCA_023135855.1 Candidatus Omnitrophota bacterium | reverse complement strand
AGCTGCGATTTTAAACTTTAAATTTATCAATAATTCCGCCACCAAGAAGCAAATCTTTATAATAAAAAGCTGCTAATTGTCCTGGGGCGATAGCATCAATCTCCTTATCTAATTTTACGCTAGCACTATTGCCGTCAATTTTCAAAACACAAGCAAAAGCTGAAGAATTGTAGCGAACCTTTACAGTAATAGCCTTATATTGTTTAGAAGGATAAAACCAATTAAGAGAATTAACGGTAAAAAAATCATTTTTCAGGTATTTACGTTCACCGACAATAACGCTATTATCTTTACTATAAATGCCGACAACATAAAGAGGCTCCTTCCAGGCTAATCCCAAACCGCTTCTTTGACCATAGGTATAATGGTAAATTCCTTTATGCCGGCCTAGAATTTCTCCATTCACATGTTTTATCTGACCTGAATATTGATAATAATCACTACACTTCTTTTCAATGAACTCCGAGTAGCTTTTCTCTTCAACAAAACAAACGTCTTGGCTCTCTCCTCTCTCTATATGTATAATCTTTTTATCTTTAGCAATTCTCTTGACTTCACTCTTAGTATAATTACCCAAAGGAAAGACCAAATGCTTTAAAATTGATGGCTTCAATAACGCTAAAAAATATTCTTGAGATTTCTTACTATCCTTACCACTCCTAAGCAAATAAGTTTTACCTTTTTTAATTAGACGAGCATAATGGCCAGTAGCCAAGTAATTAATATCCAAGGATTTAACTTTCTCTAAGAAACTTCCAAATTTAATTAGCCGATTACAATAGGTACAAGGATTAGGGGTTAAACCTTGAAGATAACTATCAACAAAATAGTCAATAATTTCCTTTTGAAACAATTCCCCTGCATCTAAAACATAATGAGGTATGTCTAGCTTGTGACATAATCGCCTAGCTTGATCTAAACTATCTAAATCACAACAACGATTCTCCTCAGGATAAAATTTAAGGGTAAAGCCGATTACATCCCATCCCTTTTTCTTCAGGAGATAAGCAGCTAGAGAAGAATCAACTCCTCCACTTAAACCTACAGCAATTCTTTTCTTCATTTTCCTTCGTCTTGAGAAGTCTTTTTGCGGTAGTCATCTATGGCTGACCTTAAGCCCTCTTCAGCCAAAAGGGAACAATGCATCTTTATCGGAGGTAAACCCTCTAACTCATCAGCCACATCTTTATTGGTAATCCCTAAGGCCTGTTCGAAATTCTTTCCCTTAGCAAGTTCAGTTAAGACTGATGAAGTGGCAATTGCTGCTACACAACCAAATGTTTCAAATTTACAATCAGTAATAATACCATCTTTAACTTTTATATATATCCACATTACATCGCCGCAGGCTTTATTTCCAACTTTTCCAATTCCATCAGGATCTTCTATCTTGCCCATATTGCGAGGATTACGAAAATAATCTAAAACTTTATCAGTGTAAGTAAAATCAGACATAACTCACCATCCTTTCTAAAGCTATTTGAGCCCTATCAATCGTCTCTGGACTTAAATCAACTTTGTACTCATCCTTAATTAAAGCTCGACGCAAATCTGAAAGAGTAGTCCTTTTCATATTGGTGCAAACTTTAGCATTTCCTAAAGAATAAAATTCCTTATTTGGGTTTTCTTTACTCAAGCGATAAATCATTCCTTCCTCAGTTCCAACAATAATTTTCTTAGCCTTAGATTCTTTTGCTTTTTTAAGCATTCCAGCGGTTGAGACAACGTAATCAGCATTCTCTAATACTTCTTTAATGCACTCAGGATGAACCATAACCTCAGCCTCAGGATGAATTCTACGTGTTTCCTCTAAATCCTTAAGTGAAAAATATTCATGAACGAAACAAAATCCCGGCCAAGTAATCACTTCCTTCTCAGAAACATTTTTTTGCACCCACCATCCTAAATTTTTATCCGGCACAAAAATTACTTTTTTAACCGGAACATTCTTTACCACTGTAACAGCGTTAGATGATGTACAACAAACATCACTTAAGGCTTTGATCTCAGCAGTTGTATTCACATAACTTACCACCCAAGCATCAGGATATTTCTGTTTTAGCTCTATAAGTTGTTCAGGCTCAATCATTTCTGCAAGTGGACAACCAGCCTCTTGAACCGGTAAAAGCACTTTTTTCTTTGGAGATAAAATTTTAGCAGTCTCAGCCATAAATCTTACTCCAGCAAAAACAATAACTTCTTCTTTTGCTGCCTTAGATATCTTTGATAATTCCAAAGAATCACCTAAAAAATCAGCAATTTCCTGGACTTCAGAAATCTGATAATTGTGGGCAAGCAAAATTGCCTTTCTATCTTTTTTTAATTTTAGAATCTCTTTCTTCAAAGCTTCTTTGTCTTGATCTGACTGCATTATAAACTCCTATTATTTCTGCCAAAATGGCGATATTTTTCTTAACTTCTCAACAATTGGCGGCAAAACTGTTAAAACTTTGTCAATCTCTTTATCATTAGTGTATTTCCCTAAACTTATTC
>JAGLSH010000093.1 GCA_023135855.1 Candidatus Omnitrophota bacterium | reverse complement strand
TAACTACTTTTTCTTTCAAATCGCTCAACGACAAAGTTTTCTTCTTAAGCATTGAGCGCAAAACTCTTCGAGAAATATCCTCAATATCTACTACCCTTTCTCGTAAATACTCATCATTTAATTTAAGTAAAGTATCAACATATTTCTTTATGCTTTCGGAAAAAGCATATTCAACGTTTACTTTCTTTATTTTAATCTGTTTAATAACATCTTCTATTAAAACTCTATCTTCCAAAACTAAATAATGAGCTTCAAATATTCGACCATGATCAAAGCCAATTTCTTCAGATATTTTCTTCTGTAAATCAGAGATCTCTTTACGTGTCGCCATTAAAGCTTCTTCAAGGCGATATATTTCCCTAGAAATCTCATCATGAGAAATCTTTTTCTTAGGAACAGAAAATTCGTCTTTTCTTAATATTAAGACTTTTCCTATTCCAACTCCTCCTGAAACACCAATGCCTTTTAATTTAATCATTTTTATCCTCGTCTTCTAAAAATTTTTTTAAATCATCCATTGCCTCTCTTGCATCATCCCCTTCAACAATCAAATCCACTTTCGTGCCAGCGTTTACTCCTAAACTCAACAAAGCCATTATCGACTTACCATCAACAATCTCACCACCCCTTTCTATCTTTACCGATGAGTTAAACTTATTAGCTAACTGCACAAAAATAGTAGCCGGTCTTGCATGCAAACCATGGACCTTTCCTACAACTACTTGTTCTTTAATCCTCTCCATTTTTTCTTCATATGGTTATAAATAACCATAACCTCTTTTGCTGTATTTTGGGAATCATGATGCAAGTAATTACTCTTACTAACAACATCTCCTTCAAATATTGATACTCCTATTTTTTTAAATCTTTCTCGATCAAAAATTATCGGAAAAGATTTATCTTGAGCATACTTAACAAGAAGATCATGTCTAAGCCTACCAGAATTAACTAAACAACAATTAACGATATTTCTCGTGGCATGCGACACTATTTTTTCAAGATGATCAAAGGCTGTAAGTCCGTCAGTTTCACCATGCTGAGACATAACATTACAAATATATAATTTCATAACGTCTCGTTTACTAATCTCATCTTTAATCTGCTCTATCAAAAGATTAGGTATAATGCTTGTAAACAGACTTCCTGGCCCAAAAACTATTATCTCAGCCTCTTTTATAGCCTCGACAACTTCAGGGTTAGCTTTAACATCTCCAGGAACTAAATATATTTTCTTTATCGTCTTGCTCTCGTTAGGAATCTTATCCTCGCCTTCTTTCATTGTTCCATCGCTGTATTCAGCTTTAAGGCGCATATTATCTAAACTTGAAGGTAATACTCTTCCGCGAATAGCTAAAACTATGCTTGATTCTTTTACAGCATCCTTAAAACTCCCTGTTACCTGAGTCATAGCAGTAATAAAAAGATTCCCAAAACTATGGCCTTTAATCCCATTACCTTCTTTAAAACGATATTGGAATAAATCCCTCATTAACTGTGGTACCTCAGCTAATGAAACTAAGCAATTTCGAATATCCCCAGGAGGCAAAATACCAAACTCCTCTCTTAGCCGTCCTGAAGACCCACCTTCATCAGCAACAGCAACTATAGCTGTTATATTTGCAGTATATTCCTTTAGCCCTTCTAAGGCTGTAGAAAGTCCTGTTCCACCTCCAATAGCAACGATCTTAGGCCCTTTAGATAAAAACCTTTTCTCATAGATTACATCAATGATCTCTTTATTATTTCCTGAATAAACAGCCTCAAAAAGACTTTTAATCAATGAACGTATACCAGCTACAAAGCCAATAAAAGAAAAAACAAATAAAAGAGAATCAAATATCTTTAAAATTAAAAAAGTATCATGAGCAAGCCTTACTGATGAAAAAATTAAAAAGAAAAGACTCAAGAACAGCAAAACTACCCATCTCTTGATCCTCAAGCCAGGATAAAACCACTTTACAATCTTTATAAATTTTTTCATTTAATTATAATTAAATGCCAGAACCATCTATAGGAAAAATTACTTTACTGCCTGTTGTTGTTTATCCAACAAATCAATAACTTCCTCTTCAGTCTTAGCATTTTTTAATCTTTGAACCAAATATTTATCACGCAGCATCCTTGCTAGAAAGGCTAACATTTTAAGATGCAATCCTGATTCCTTCTGGTTAGAAAGGAGAAGTGCTACAACATTCACTGGCTCTTGATCCAATGAATCAAAATCAACCCCTTCTTTAGATATTCCGACACAAATTACGATATCCTTAACGACGTTGGTTCGTGCGTGAGGAAAAGCTATGTGGTTTCCAATTGCAGTAGAGCCCATTTCTTCTCTTTGAAAAATGGCCCTTGAAATTTCTTTTTTGTCTTCTTTAATTATCTTTTTCTTATCTGCTAAATGATCAATGATGTTTAAAATAATATTCTTTTTATTCTTATGCTGTAAACCTAAAATAACGCACTCTTTATCTAAATAATTTAAAATATTCATACTTATGCAATTTTAGAGCACCATAGCAATTATTGGAGTGGGAGAAGGGTAACAACTCTTCACGAAGTGAAGCTTTCTTTAGTTGTTCCCCGTCTGTTATCGCATAAAGTATAAAGCTGACTTTATGCACCCAGCTACC
>JAGLSH010000092.1 GCA_023135855.1 Candidatus Omnitrophota bacterium | reverse complement strand
GTCGCTTCCTACTCTGAAGATCAGATCATAACCTCCGATCCGGAACAGCTTCTTGAAATTGAAAAGGCAAAGGAAGAAATTGAGGAAATGGCGTAGAAAACGAAATTATAGAAAATGCGCGGAGTGTAGGCGGAGTGTAGAACGAACCCCGATCTTCATCAGGATAAATTCCACGAAGTTCTATCTGAAAGTAGGTATAATATGACACTTCAGTTGAACTCCTCCGCCAGCTGGCGGATCGTTCAACGCTCCATAATGACAAATCAGATCAAAGAGAAATATAATAAATAATTATTTGAAATGGAAAGTGATGATAAAAAAATAGAAAAAGAAGTTAAAGATAAAATAGAAAGGCTTTTAGTAAATAGAAAAAAAGATACACAAGATAAAAGAATAATATCTGAAAAGCAGGCGCCAATAAGACAAAGAAAAACAGGAGGATTGTCTGAAAGCTATGGCAGTGGTAATTATGAAGACGAATCTATACCAGAAGGTGAAGACTTTTCTTCGGATGATTTCAGATCGCAAAATAGAGGAATAAAAAAAAGAGAAAGTCCTCGTGAGAAATATAATAGAATAAAAAGAAGCGCGAAAAAAAACGCAGAAAGGGTTAAAAATGTGCCTGAAAATATCAGGAAAAATATGGACAGAGCAAGGAAGATTCCAGAAAACGTAAGAGCAAAGGCGGAAAAAATGAAACAAATGCGCGAAAAGTTTAGAAAAGAATCTTTACAGAATTCGAAAAAGAACTTTAAGAAAGAGATGAAAAAAAGAGTTGCCGCTAAGAAAGAAGCTCTTAAGAAAGGACTTAAAAAAAGACTTAAAGATAAAGCTGCTAAAAGAGGAAAGAATCCCTATATGAGCTGTTTGTTTATGATTATGATGTTTTTGGCCTTTATTAACGATTTTGCGCTGGATATATTTGTTGGGCTGACGATTCAAATAATTGGATTAGTAATTTCACTGACTGGCATAGGAGCTGTGGCAGGAGCGCCTGTCATCGCTTTTGTGGAAGCTGCCGGAGATATTATTGATGCCGCAACTGGCATAATTCTTGCAATTTTTGCGTTGATCGTAATAGGAGGAACTACCAAGGGCGGTGTGCGAAAATTTATGAAAAAGATTATAAGATCTTTAGCCAAATATGGAGGAGCTTTCCTTATTGAATTAGTGCCTTTTTTGAATTTGTTTATAAGCTGGACAGTAGCTATCGCGTGGGACTGGTATGAAATTAGAAAAGAAGCCGATAAAGCAGAGCAGGCAGAGAGAGAATAATAGAAGATAGAACCAGAGTTGAAAATTTTAAAATTAGAAATTTAAAATTAACTTAATTATATGAACACAAAAAAAATAGCCGGTATAATGAGTTTCATTTTTGCGGCGTTAGCTTACGCGAATTTTTCAAGCGCGGCAACCTGGACATGGAATCCTCTTGTGAGAATTCCGGGCCTTCCGTCCACGGGAGCGATAAATCTTTCTATGTATCTGGTAGGACTGTATGACTTTCTTTTAAGCATAGTTGGAATAGTGGCGGTTATGATGCTGATCATAGGAGGGATGAGGTATATAACCGCCGCGGGGAATGCCGCTGCGATAGGCGACGCAAAAGACATAATCCAAAACGCTATATTCGGACTTCTTTTAGCTCTTCTTTCCTGGGTTTTTGTCAGTACTATTAATCCGGATGTTTTGTATATAAAAGCTCCCGGATCTACATTTACAGCTGCTACGGTTATAGATCTTGACGCGTGTTATACCAGCTATACGGCCCCTAATTGTACTTGCAAAAACGGGAATATTGTTGTTGCAAGTGTTGACGAAACAACATGTAATATAGATTGTAAGAATGATTGTAAATTAACAGTTCCCTATCCATGCGTAGAATCAAACCCGGTTTTTTTTGACGATCCGGTTTTTGAAGCTACGGGTAAATGTTATTGTATAGACGGTATGGAAGTAGAGCCTACTCCTCTGGCTCTGAGTTCAGGGAGCAACTGTAATGAAGTTTGTAGTGATGATACCGGAACATTAGCTGAGGATTCTCTGTATCATGGATTAAAAATTGTTGTAAGTGTTGGCGATGATATAACTCAGATGGAAACTTTAACATATGAAAATAATAAAATTCCAGAATTAGTAGCAACTAAAGATTATTTTTTTGATCTTTCTCAATCTCGCGATTGTAAAGATGGTATAGTTCATTTTGCAATGAATCTTACTGGAAATCCCGGACTTCTAAATCCCGTTGATGCTTTTTGTTGCAGAATAATAAATGCCGGTTGTCCCCTTCTTACTTGGGGAGTTACTTGTAATCCAAATCTAGCAGCTCTTCTTTGTGATAATAGCCAGCCAATAGATGGATATCCTAGTCCAATACATGAAGCTTCTTATGTCATTGGAGATGTTGGACCGCAACAGATATGGGTAGGAGTTTCTAGACATGATGCAGGATGTTCAACTGCTGAGCAGTTGTTTGATGTTGAAGTTATAAATTAAAAATTATTATTAACAAATAGGTAGTACATATTTAATAAAATATTAATTTGTTTTTTAAATGTACATTTTATAATAGTTAGCAATAAAATTGAGATTTAATTAAAATAAAAGAACAAGATGAAAGCTTCATCTTGTTTTATGCTCCTATTGTTATGGATTCAATAAATGGTTTTTCAAA
>JAGLSH010000091.1 GCA_023135855.1 Candidatus Omnitrophota bacterium | reverse complement strand
AAACCCCAACCTTTTAGCCCTCTTATGATAACTCCTTGTCTTAAGAGACACTCACAAAGATCTGAAGTATCACTTTTAAAATCAACAAGAACAAAATTAGTCGCACTCTCAACAAATGGCAAATTACACTTTTTTAATTCTTGGTAAAAATACTTTTTTTCATCTTTAACATGAGTAGTTACTTTTTTCAAAAATTCCTTATTCTTCAAAGCTGCTAAAGCTGCTACCTGAGCAAATCTATTTATGTTAAATGGCTCTCTAATCTTATTTAAAATTCCTGCCAATTCCTTAGTTGTAACCCCATAACCAATACGTAACCCGGCTAAACCATAAGCTTTAGAAAAAGTACGAGTTACTAAAATATTTCCACGTTTTTTCAAAAACTTCAGAGTTTCAGGAAAACCTTTTGGTGCGAATTCAAAATAAGCTTCATCAAAAAAGACTAATACACGCTTAGGTATTTTGTTTAAGAAATCTTTAACTTGGTCTTCATCCAAATATGTTCCAGTAGGGTTGTCAGGATTAGCAATAAAAATAATTTTTGTTTTTTTGCTAACTTTCTTGGCTATTTCACTAAGAGAATAACGTAAATTCTTCAAAGGAACCTTTACTACCTTAGCCCCGGCTATTTTAGCCTGAATCTCATAAATCAAAAAAGTAGGATAAGCAACTATAACCTCATCTCCTTTAGATACTAAAGCTTTTAAAGCTAAGGTTATCAACTCATCTGAACCGTTACCAAAGATAATCTGGTCTTGACCAACATTTAATTTCTTAGATAAAGTCTTTCTTAAGTAAAAACTACTGCTTTCGGGATAACGACTAATATTTTTTATTTCCTCTCCAATAGCTTTAGCTATATAAAAAGGAGGAAAGGGAATTTCATTAGAAGCAAGCTTATAAACTTCATTTAGCTTTAAGCTTCGCTTAACCTCTTCAATTGGCTTCCCCGGTTTATAAATATTAATTTTGTTTAATTCCTTTTTATACATTGCCTAAACTCCTGCCTAAATAAATTATTATTTAACTCTCTTTTGGATAAGAGCCAAGAACTTTTACCAAAAGACAATCTTTTCCTAACGACTTTAAGGCATTCTTCACTGTTGGAGAATCTTTATGCCCCACCATATCTACAAAAAAGTAATATTTCCAAGCTTCTGTTTTAGAAGGTCTCGACTCTATTTTAGTAAGATTTATATTACTCCTCTTAAAAGGTGCTAAAACATCATGTAATGCACCAGACTTATCTTTCATTGAAAAAACCACAGAAGTTTTATCATGGGCAGTCGATTTAACTTCTTGATTCCCGATTATTAAAAAACGGGTAATATTATGCACTGAATCTTCAATTGAACTAGCCACTAAACTTAATTTGTATTCTTCTGCTGCTACTTTACTAGCTATGGCAGCTTTTCCTTTGCCTGAAGCCGCAAGCATTGCTGCTCCAGTTGTACTTGCACAAGGGGTCAATTTAGCATTAGGAATATTCTTCTCAAGCCATTTACGACACTGAGCAAATACCTGCTCGTGAGAATAAACTTTCTTTATAGCAGATATTTTTTTATGCTTACTTAAAAGATTATGTTTTATAGGTAAATACATCTCTGAACATATTTTAAGATCAGAGTTTATAAACATATCCAAAGTATGATTTACAGCACCTTCAGTAGAATTTTCAATAGGAACCACACCATAATCTGCTCGACCACGTTCAACTTCAGTGAAAACATCACCTATGCTACTACATTCAATATATTCTAATGACTTGCCGAATTTTTTTATTGCTGCTATATGAGTAAAAGTAGCCTCCGGTCCTAAATAAGCTATCTTCATAGTTGCTCTCTGAGCTCTACATATAGAAAGTATCTCTCGGAAAACATCCTTTACGTCCTGAGAAGAAAAAGGCCCTTTATTAATTGCCTCTAGTCGAGCTAACATAGTTGCCTCTCTATCAGGAATATAGGTATTTATTTTATTCTTTTTCTTTACTTTACTAACCTTAATGACTTCCAAAGCCCTCTGATTAAGAAGACTGAGTATTTTTTCATCTATATGGTCAATTTTCTTTCTTAATTGTTTTAGCACTATACGCCTCCTTTTTGTTTAAACTCTTCTTCAGCTTGCTTCAAAGAATCGAAATGTCCAATATCAATCCATTTCCCACTTAAAGTATATCCAAAAACTTTTGACACCTTAGATAGCCAAGCTATATATTTCCCAGAAGCATCAACATTTCCATTCTGTTTAATAAATGACTCAAATGAATTTAAAGATTGCTTAGGGAAGAAATAAACACATGAAGCAGCTAAAGTAGAAAAAGGCTTTTTAGGTTTTTCTTGAAATTCAGCTATCCTCTTCCTTTGATTAAGTTGTACCACGCCAAAACGTGTAGCTTTCTTTTTAGATTTAACATCATAAAGCCCCACGGAAGGATAGGGTTTTTTGCTCTTGGCAAATTCAATAAATCCTAATAAATCATCATCAAATAAATTATCCCCTCCTAAAACTAACCAATCTGCTTTTGTCTTACCAATAGCAAATTTCATATCCTTTATTGCCCCTAATCTATCGTTAGGATTATTTGAACCATCATTAATAATCTTTACTTTTATCTTATACTTTTTCCTCCAAGCTAAAAAACTTTTATAAAACTTATTATTAACAACAACTCTAACTTCATCCACGCCAAAATTATTCACTATGCCTGCTATCTTATCAAACAAATAATTAACC
>JAGLSH010000090.1 GCA_023135855.1 Candidatus Omnitrophota bacterium | reverse complement strand
CACGACGGCAGCTAGGACACCAAGTAGCCCAAATAAATAAAATAGTGTTTTCTTTAGAAATTAATTTTTCATAAGACAAGTTTACATTGTCTAAAGTAGAAAAATTTTTCGGAGCAGCAAAACATGGAGTAAGAAAGCAAAGCAATATTAAAATTAAAACAATTTTTTTCATCCTAACATCTGTATAAACCTTATAATAAAGTATACGCCTACCAAAGCTAAAGTCGCACTTAAAATCTTTTTTATAATTATAAGCCATAATCCTTGTTTTGGCAACTTTTGAATTAAACCAGTAAAGGTACCTACTACAATTAGTAACGTACACTGGCCGAGGGAAAAAAGAAAAAGTGCTATAGCGCCATAAACAATATTCTGTTTTACCGAGATAAAGCTTAAAATTGCACCCAAAACTGGAAAATTACAAGGGATAAAAGCAAAAGCACTAATCATACCTAAGATAAAAACTGAGATAAGGCTTCCTTTGGCTTTGTAGGTACAGCCTAAAGAAAGCGGCAAGTTTATTTTAATTAACCCAAAGGAAATAGCACTAAGAAGAAAAAATATAACAGCTAAAATAATATAAGTTGTTGAATTAACAAACAATGTGCCGAGTAATACGCCAAAAAAAGAAGAAACTATTCCCAAAATTGTATAGACTACTGACAAACCTAATACAAAGCTAAAGCTTATCAAAAACCCTCGAAGTTTAGTTGTAGCCGATGTAGCACCAACAATCCCCAAAGTAATTGGAATTAGCGGCAATATACAAGGAGAGACGCTTGCTAATATCCCAGCAAGAAAGCTTATTCCTAAACCCAAAAATGTAGCTGGAGTGAAAAAGTTTCCTAAATTAATCAGCCATTGATTAAACATTAGTTTCTTTGTTTAGCCATTTTTGATACTCACTATCAATTTTATCAATTTTAAAACCAATTATTTCCGGAAGATCGTAGGGATGGTTAAGTTTAATAATCTTCTTCAATTTGCTGTACGCAGATTGTTTTGTTTTAATAATTAAAAGAGCTTCTTCTTGGCTATCGATCTTACCTTGCCACCAAAAAAATGACTCAACACCTTTTAAAATATTAACACAGGCACAAGCTCTTTCTTCCAGAAGTGCTTTAACAAAAGTTTTTGCTTTTTTTTGAGGAATAGTAACAAAAACTACCATTGCTGTATTATTCATATATTTTTTTAAGAAGTCTACAAAATCGCTGAACATTACGACGGCAATTATCTTCAGATCTCTGATCAACATTGCCTATTGCCACCGGACCGTAATGATCACCTTTAAAATCACCTTGAATAATCATTCCATGGATTAACATTGCTTCTAAGATGCTTAAAACCGTGGTTTCGTTTCCACCAGCAATGTTTGCCGCTGAAGAAAATGCTGCCCCCAGTTTTCCATCAAGCTGTCCATGGAAAGCTACGCTTTCATCAAATAATGCTTTTATTTGTGCGGCTAAGGTCCCGTAATAGGTAGGAGAACCGACTATTATGCCGTCATACTCAAGAAGTTCTTTAGCTTTTACTTCTGATACATCTTTTAGCACAACATCACATTGATTATTTTTTGCTTCATCAGCCAGTATTTCAGCCATTTTTTTTGTTGTACCGCCCCTTGAATAATAAATAACAATGACCTTCATTTATTCTTCCCCTTTCTAAAAATATTCCATAAAATAAAACTATGCGCCCGGCAGGATTTGAACCTGCAATCTTCTGGTCCGTAGCCAAATGCCCTATCCAATTGGGCCACGGGCGCAAAAATTTGTTTCCTTAAAAATCCAATTGTTTAATGAGACCACATTTTTTCAAGCAAAGCGTGAAAAAATTGTCTGGTCGAATTAATCCCGAGCATTCCCGAAGGAAGCCACGGGCGCAAATCGTAAGAATTGTATCATGTTTTGAGATGGCACTCAAGCATTAACTGCCTATGAGCAAATTTCTTGGAATTTACACCACTGGCAACGCCATAGCTCAGTGGTCTTGGGGCAACGATCAATTTCAGCTTTATTGCCTTTAACGTCTATTAGAACACCTTTCATTTCCTCTATGCTCTGACGAATATAGCTTTTTATTTCATCAGATGCTATTGCTTCTACTGGTGAAGGCAAAAACTCATCCTGAGTTAAGTATACTGGAATTATTTTAATCTTATCCTCAGGTATCTGCCATTTGCCCATAGCATAAAGTATATAGCAGGAAAGTTGAGAAATATCCTTATCATTCTTCTTGCCGGTCTTCCAATCGTAAAGCAAACACTGATCACCATCTCGTATAGCAAAATCAGGAATTGCAAATGTTTTTGTTCCTTCAAAATCAAAGCTGTCTAACTCGTCAATGCTTAAAAAATTATCAACTTTTAATCTCGAAAATTTATCAAACAATCCAGAATTATAAAAAGTTCTAATACTTTTAGTTACTTTTTCTAATTTTTCTTTTAATTGCTCCCTAGTGAGTTCACGATTATAATAATGTTCAAATAAATTAAGATTTCGTTTAACATTCTCTTTCCACTGTTGACTACGCGATTGCTCCCAAGTTTTAGTTAAAAGATTTTTTGCCGTCTTTGCTGCTTTCTCGTATGGTATATTTTTACTTTCTGCAAAAAGAGTTGTATCATCCCCTACTTTACTCTGTAAAATCCACTTAATGACCTGGTGGACCATATCTCCTATCCAAGCATCAGTATTGCGAACATTTTTTAAAATATAAGCTTTGCGGCAAAATTCGCTTGCTTTAGTTTCCCAGCCACCCCAGGAAGCATAATAATGATAAAAATACGCCCGGCGACACTCACTGAATAAACGAT
>JAGLSH010000009.1 GCA_023135855.1 Candidatus Omnitrophota bacterium | reverse complement strand
TCTACGCTACCGTTTTCATTTAATTCAGAAATATCATTAGCTCTTGAATAAACATACCGTCCATGGAAACCTAATTTTTCTGTTGGTGAGTAATTTAATTCAAGTCCAATATGGTTAGTGTTATCATCTATAATTTGAGACCACTCATATTCATTACGAGCATAGTCTAAATAGATCTCTAAATTATCTTTCGGCTTAAGCCCTATACCAACTTTAAAAATATCAAAATAAGAGTATGGCGGAGCTGGAAAAGCTCCAGGATTATTTAATCCATAAACATCATCGCGAAACATTTGTTCACCTTCAGTATAAGTTGCAAATGAAGCCCAACTAAGTAATCCCCGACCAAAATTATCATAGGCTAAAGTACTATCGTTAGTGTGTTCCCAAATAAAATTTGAATTTAACCAATCAAAAAAATCATATTTTGCCCCCAAAGAAATTGTCTTTAGTGTTGGGTCCTTTCCATCCTCTATTGATGTATTTTGATAAAAATCACCAGTCTCAGGATCAATTATAAAAGGATCGACCCCGGCATTAGTTTTAGGTAAGTCATGATAAATACCTAAAACTTTTGTAGTTAATTTATCTACCGGTTGATAGACAATTTCTAAACGTGAGACATTTTCAATATACTCTCCATTAACATCATGCACATTTCTAATATCAAAAAGAGCATCTAAATTTTGCTCTAATAAATTTTCAGCTTCGAAGCGAAAATTAATTGTGTCTCGCCCATAGTCAATGCCATCACCAATCCTGAAAGGTTCTATATCTTCCCAACTTAAAGTTGAATCATTAAAACTTGAAAAATGATAATCAAAAGGAGTTCTAAAAGAAAGGTGTCGCGACCAAAAAGTATCATCTCTTGTTTCCCTAAAACTAGATAAAGAACTTTCAAACCCTTCGTCCATATGAGTAAGATCTAAGCGCAATTTATAAAAAGTTTCTCTTGTTTCAGGTAAAATACTAAAATAATTTTTTCCAAAATTCTCTGAAGAAGAATTAACTAAACTAACTTTAAAGCTATTTCCTCTATTCTTAGTTTCATAAGCCGAACGTTTATCTTGTTCTGTAACGGATGTAGCAGCTTGTAAAAAAAGCTGAGTATGTAATCCCAATCCTAAATTAAAATCAAAACCAAAAAAATGATTAAAAACATCAATAGCGCTTTCATCACTTCCAAACTTAGAACCATAAACAAAACCTAAAGTAAGGTCGTCTTTCCAAAAATATTTTCCACGCATAGCACTCTGAAAAGTATTAAAATCATCATAATCCTGCCATAGTTCCTTAGGGGAAGCAGCGGTAAGGTCTAGCATTGATCTTTCTGAGTTTAGACTTAGAGAAAAACCTCTTAAAGTCGTAAGCCTCTGCCCAGTAGAATCACGAGTAATATAAGCTGTTGCATCATCCCACCAACCTTTTTGAAAATCAGGAGTTGCTAATTCAGCATTTAAATGACCTGGCTGCCAATTAATCAACCACTGAGACTCTTCCCAGTAAGTATGATTATTAGTAAGGCTCAAAGGATCGTCTGAAGAATAGGCAAGATTATCCATGCCTACAGGAAATACCCTTAAGGTCAATTCATCGCTATTATAATCAAACCAGAGTTCTCTAACCGGCCAAACTTCGAGATCATCAATCTTTAATTCTGGAATAGTAAGAATATTGCCATTACGGCTAGTTATGGTTGTAGAAGAAATCTTATTGTCAATTACTTTCATTTCCGGAAGGTTAAGAGCATCTCCTAGAAAATTAGAATATATCCTCTCATTTACAGTATAACCCGTATTTGACCAATATTTATACTCCACATCAAAAGTATCTCCATTGTTAGCCACAACGGTTTCTTCACTCTTGCCAATAAAACTCCAAGGACCAAAATCAAAATTACTATGGAACCCCCACCCTTCTTCCTGAGATCGATCAATCTCAAATTTTATATAACTATAAATAGCAGGGTCAAAAGTATTCTCTCGACGGTTATAAGCTTGATCTGATAAAATTCTCCAATTTTCTTCATTCAAATCAGCGTTAGCCCTCTTCCAAATAAAATCTTCACCTTCTATTCCAAAACTAACCTGATATTCTCCTTTAAGAGTAAAATCAGAGTCTTCTTTAGCTTTATCCTTTTTTCCTAAAGGCTCATCTTCCTCAAAGCATTGTAAATCTTCCGACAAAACAGGATAATCATTGTCTACAGGAATACTCTCATATTCTGCCTTTTTTGAAAATCCTTCTAAAGTATCTAAGGCACCTCTTACCTCTTCATCACGAATTTGAGTTAAATACATCTTTGCTTTTCTATTGGAAGGATTAACTGTTAGAGCATCTTCAAACTCTGTTTTTGCTGCATAGGTATAACCTTTTTCTAAAAAAATTTTACCGATCTCAACAAGATGGTCATCTGAAGCAGAAAAAACAATTAAAGGAAAGGACATTATGAAGAAAAGTAGTGAAAACGTTTTCATTACAATAATTTTACCAAAAAAATGCTAATTTTACAAGCTTTTCTCTTTATTCTTCAATTTTAAATCGGGATGCTTTGATTTGTTCTGAAGGGCGTGATTTCCAACGTCGATGTACCCAAGCCCATTGATAAGGGAACTTTCGAATCCAACCCTCAATTATTCGGGTAATTTTTATGACGTTAATAAGAATAGCTTCATCTTTATCTTTTTTTATAATTAATTCTTCTTCAGGAAATATTTTTAGCTGATGCTTACCCTTACCTTCTCTTACCATATATACAGGTACAACTGCAGCTTTAGTCCTTAAAGCAAGGGTAATCGGTCCTACAGCAGTTGCTGCTAACTTACCAAAGAATTTAACCCAAACTCCACCAGTACCAAAGTTTTGATCCATTTGAATCACTACTATCTCATTATTTCTCAAAGCATTCAATATACTACTTATGCATGCCTTACGAGGATAAGAAAAAATTGTTTTTACTCCTCCTTCTGTTCTTAAATCGTTAACATAATTATCAGTATCTTTATCCCGCATTGGTCGAGCAACAATATTTATAGGGTACCCTTCTTTAGCTAGCTTAAAAAGCATTAAAGGGAAATTCCCTAAGTGTGCCGTTAAAAGCAAAACCCCTTTTTTCTTATCTAAGGCTTTTTTTAAGTTCTCCTTTCCTTCGATACTAATACCTTTTAAATAGCGAGGATTTTTCACAAAAGAAAGTAACTCAAAAGTACTCTGTGCCATAAAAGCAAAGTAAAAACGAGAAATCTTCTTCTTCTCTTTTAAAGACATTTGAGGAAAGGCGGTTGTGAGACTATTAATGGCTATTTTGCGATGCCTTCCAATTATTAAATAGGCAAGACTTCCCAAAGCATTGCCAATAGAATAGTTCCAACTCAAAGGAAGTGCTTTATTCAAAGAAACACATCCTTTTAAGACAAACCATGCCGCTTTTCTTTTTATGATTTTATTGCGCTCATTACTCATAATTGAGAAACGATTATAACATAAGAAGTGGCTTTAGCAACTGCCTTTCTTCCTTATAAAAACAATAAATAGAAAGAAAATACAGGCAAAAGAGAAAAATTCTCCATATTTATTGTAAAAACTTCGCTTCTTATTTAAAGAAATTTTAAAATTCTTAGTTCCATCAAAAAACACTTCTTTTTTGCCACTTCTAAATCTATCAATTTCCCCTTTGAAAGAAACCCAACCGCTTATACCAGTATTAGCACTTCGAATTATAGAGATTCTATTCTCCACCGCTCTTAAAGTAATAACACTAAGATGCTGGCTAGCTTGAGGCTCACCCCTAAACCAAGCATCATTAGTAATATTTATTAAAAAATCATTATCTCTTGCGAAACGACTAACATGTTTAGGGAAAATATCTTCAAAACAAATAAGTACAGAGAATTTTTTTTCCTTAAAAGGAAAACTTACAAAATCGTCACCTCTAGACATATCGCCAATAGAGTTAAAAACGCTAATGAAAGTCAAAAATTTTCTTAAAGGAACATACTCGCCGTAAGGAACTAATTTTATCTTTTGATAATTTTCTACAAGCTTCGCTTGTCTGTCAAATAATAAAGCTTCATTAAAGAACTTACCGCCATTCTCTACTACTGCCCCAATAAGAACATTTCGATTTAATCCACTAACAAATTGTTCTAATTCATAAAAATTACTCTCATTGATAATAAGTGGCCAAGAAGCCTCCGGAAAAATTACTAAAGAATCTTCTCTTGTCTCTTTGCCTAAATCGCTTAGTATATTTACAATCTTAAGCCGAGAAAAAGGCTCCCACTTTAATTCCTGAAAAATATTAGGCTGAACTATAGATACTTCTACTGAATCTACTTCTTTTAAATTTTTTAATCTATTAAATGAATACGAAAACACCATTACAAAAACGAAAATAACAAAAACTACCCTTTTAACAATTTCTTTTTTAATTCCCAAGTCGTTATGTCGTTGTATCAAAAATAAAATTACTTGCAAAATTAAAACATTAACCATAACAATTAAAAACGATATAAATTTTGTTCCAGCTAAATCGGCTATCTGAATAAGATAAAAATTCTCATATTGAGAATATCCTAAGTTTGCCCAGCTAAAACCACACCAAATATTTTCTTTTAAAAATTCTAGAACAACCCAAAGAGATGGAAAAGTAATTAACCACAAATGTTTTCTGTAAAGAATTTTCCCAATCAAAGAAAAAATTACACTATAGGAAGAAAGATAAAAAAGTAGAATGATCAATCCTAAAATAGTAACATTAGCTACCCAAAAAAGAGCAATGCTATAAAAAGAGAGAGCAAAAATCACTCCTGAGAATATACTTGTTCTTAGGCTTCCTTTGCGTATGGCATAAATAAAAGGAACTATTGAAATCCAAACTAGAAATGAAAAATTAGGCAGATTAAAACTTAATCCGGTTAATACACCACTAATAAAAGAAAAAATTAAACTAATCATTAAGCTGCTAACCGTTTAGTTTCCGCAACACTTTTTATACTTTTTATTACTACCACAAGGACAAGGCTCATTTCTTCCTACCTTCTTAGCAGACGTAGGAATTTTGGGAGTTGGCGGAATTTTTTCTTTATTTTCTTTCATTGGAGTATATTGTGAATGTATAAAATTTTTAGCTGAATCATTAAAAACTCCCACCTCTTTTTCTGCAGGCTTTATTTTGGTTCTAAAAATTAACTCAGCGATTCCTTCTTTAATTGCCACAACCATCTCTTGGAAGGCAAAATAAGATTCTTTCTGATATTCTACTAAAGGGTCAGCCTGAGCATGAGCTCGTAGATGCATACCTTCCCTCAGGTGATCTACAATTAGAAGATGCTCTTTCCAGCGAGAATCTACGATCCATAAACTAATTACCTTTTCCATCTGACGCATATTCGCAGATCCAAACTCCTCTTCTCTTTCTTGATAAACACTTTTAATTTTTTTACTAACAAAATCTACTACCTCCTCAGGTAATAGATTGCTTAACTCATCAATTGGCATTTCTAAACCAAATTTAGATTTTACCCAATGGACCACTCCAATAAAATTACTCTCTTCTTGGAAATAACTAGGAATCTCTCTGTCCAATAACTCGCTAGCCATAGAAAAAATCTCCTCTTTCATATCCTTGTTCTCTAAAATTTCTTTTCTTTGACTATAAATAACCTCTCTCTGTTTATTCATTACATTATCATATTGCAAAAGTTGTTTTCGAATCTCAAAATTATGGCCCTCTACCTTTTTTTGAGCTACAGCTAAAGAATGACTAATAAGTCCATGCTCTATTGGCTGATCCTCAGGAAAGCCAAAAGCTTCCATTAAGCCATAAATTTTCTCCGAACCAAAAAGACGCATTAAATCATCCTCTAAGGAAACATAAAAACGAGAAGAACCAGGATCACCTTGGCGCCCTGATCTACCTCTTAACTGATTATCAATTCTTCTCGATTCATGGCGCTGAGTACCAATAATATGTAAACCACCCAATTCAACAACTTGATCATGTTTAGCCTGAAATTTATCTTTATGCTCATTATTTAAATACTCATACTCTTCCTTATAATTAGGGCTTTCAGGAAATATATTATTTCGAGCTAAAATATCTTTAATAAAATAATCAATATTTCCCCCTAAAACTATATCGGTGCCTCGCCCCGCCATATTGGTAGCAATAGTTATTTGTCCTAGACGACCAGCTTGAGCGATAATACTAGCCTCTTTTTCGTGATACTTAGCATTTAAAATATTGTGATCGACGCCTTTTTTCTGAAGCAAAAAAGAAAGTTGTTCTGAATCTTCAATTGAAGTTGTCCCCACTAAAACAGGCCTTTTTACATTGTAAAGTTCTTCAATTTCACTTATTACAGCGTTAAACTTGCCTTTCTTGTTCTTGTAAATTCTATCGGCACAATTCTCCCTTATCAAAGACCTATTAGTAGGTACTGCCATTACATCTAATTTGTAAATATGATTAAATTCACTAGCCTCTGTGTAAGCAGTTCCAGTCATTCCGGCTAATTTATCGTACATTCGAAAATAATTCTGCAGAGTTATTGTAGCCAAGGTCTGACTCTCCTCTTGGATTTTCAAACCTTCTTTTGCCTCTACAGCTTGATGCAATCCATCAGACCAACGCCGGCCTGACATAAGTCGACCAGTAAACTCATCAACAATAACTACTTTGCCATCAGTTACTATGTATTCGGTATCCCTCTTAAAAAAATGATGAGCTCTAAGGCTTTGAGTAAGATAATGTTTCCAAGAATTAGAAAGTTTATCCGGGGTTTCTTCAGAAATACTATTAATACCTAAAAGCTTTTCAGCTCTTTTTTCACCCTTAGGAGTAAAGTCAATATTTTGAGTTTTTTCTTCACCAATTGCATCAAAGTTTTGCTCTAGCTCCTCAGACGATAATTTCGTCTCGCTTCCATCAAGATTCTTCAAAGTAATTGTTCCATCTGTTTTATTATAAAAACTCTGAATAATCAGTCTAGTCTTTAATTGCTTAATAATTTTATCAGCATTATAATACTTCTTTATATTACTCTCAGCAGGACCAGATATAATCAAAGGTGTTCTAGCTTCGTCTATCAATATAGAATCAACTTCGTCAACTATTGCATAAAAATGTCCTTTTTGAGCCATGTCCTCTAAGTCAGTTACCATATTATCGCGAAGATAATCAAACCCAAATTCATTATTCGTACCATAAGTTATGTCGTTAAGATAAGCTATCCTTCTCTCTTGTTTAGACATATCTTGTTGAATAACTCCGCAAGATAAACCTAAAGACTCATAAATTGGCTCCATCCACTCTTTATCACGTTTAGCCAGATAATCATTAACCGTAACAATATGCACACCTTTACCAGCAAGAGCATTTAAGGATGCCGCCAAAGTCGCTACAAGAGTTTTTCCTTCTCCAGTAACCATCTCAGCTATTCTATTTTTATGTAAAATTATTCCACCTAAAATTTGGACATCAAAGTGACGCATCTTTACTGTTCTCTTTGCTACCTCTCTAACCATGGCAAAATAAAAAGGCAAAATCTGATCAAAAATACCTTCTATTGCTTCTTTGTACTTCTCAGGAGCTATATTAGCAGTTTTTTCTTTTATCAATTTCTTAAACTCTAATGTTTTTTCTTTGAAAAATTCATTAGGTTTATTGACTAAAGCTTCTTCTTCAATATTAACTTTACTAACCAAAGGAGCTAAAGAAGCTGCCTCCTTTAAGGAAGGAGTGGGAAGTTCGCTATTTAAGCAAATATCCACATTAGGCAAAGCATTGATCTTTTTCTGACAACTTTTAAGAATAAATTTTTTAATCATTAATCTACTGATTGAGAACTATCATACTCTAAATAACTATAAATAAACTCATCTATCTTACCATCTAAAACTGTTTTAGCATCATGAATTTCCATATTTGTTCTATGATCTTTCACTAAGAGATAAGGATGTAGAACATAAGAACGAATCTGAGACCCCCATTCAATCCTCTGTTTTTTCCCAGAAGTTCTCTCAAGTTCTTTTCTGTTTTCATTTTCCTTTTGTTCATACAGTTTTGCTTTAAGAATTTTTAAAGCCACTTGTTTATTTTGATGTTGTGAACGTTCATTTTGACAACTAACCACAATCTTTGAAGGTAAGTGAGTAATCCTCACCGCTGAATCAGTAACGTTTACATGTTGACCTCCAGCTCCTGAAGCCCGAAAAGTATCAACTTTTAAGTCTTCCGGCCTTATTTCAATTTCAATATCTTCTTTAATCTCCGGAAGTACACCCACTGAAGCAAAAGATGTATGGCGCCTTTTATTAGAATCAAATGGAGAAATTCTCACTAAACGATGAACCCCTATCTCTGATCTTAACAATCCATAAGCTTTTCTACCTTCAATAAAAAAAGTAATGCTTTTTATTCCAGCTTCCTCACCTCTGAGTTCATTTAAAATTTTAAGTTTAAATTTATTATCCTCGGCCCATCTAAAATACATCCTAAATAACATACTAACCCAATCACAAGCCTCTGTTCCTCCAGCGCCAGAATTAATTTCGATTATAGCGTTAGCCTTATCAAACTTGCCGGAAAAAAGAATTCTTAACCTTAAATGCTGACAGTCGTCATTTAGTTTATCTACTTCAACTACAATATCTTTCTGAATACTTGGTTCATAAATTGAAAGCAGCTCTACTAAATTATTGAGCCTATCATTTAAAACATCCCAATCGTCAACATCGTTCTTGTTTTCTTTAAGAGCGGCTACCACGTTAGCTGACTCTTTTGAATTTGCCCAAAAGTTAGGTTCAGACATTTTTAGCTGTAGTTCCTTAACTTGAGCACGCTTCGGCTCAATATTAAGCATTCCACCTAAACTCTTAACTTCCTCTTTTAACTCATCTATTTGTTTTTTAATTTCCTGCATACCCTTAATAAGCTTTTTAATTAATTGTAATTTTTTGACGATTATACTAATTACAAATCTTCATCTTGTGACTGTATTTTTCCTCGGCTTCTCAATTCCATTTCTAATTCGTCTTTTCTGTCAGCATATGCTAAAGCATTTTCAAAGCTAACCTTACCTGATTCAACAAGCCCTAATAAAGATTTTTGAAAACTTACCATTCCATAAATATCTCCGGAATCAATATACTTAGGAATTTCCCAAAGTTTATTTTCCCTTATAAGCCGAGATACTGAGGGACTTAAAACCATTGACTCATAAGCTGGGACAAGCCCCGCTCTATCACATCTCGGTATCAATCTCTGTGAAAATACTCCCTTCAAAAGAAAAGAAAGCTGGTTAAGAACAAAGTTATGTTGATGAGAAGGAAAAAAATTAATTATTCTCTCCACTGTTGAAGCTGCATTCACTGTATGCAAAGTAGAAAAAACAAGAACCCCTGTTTGAGCAATAGTTAGAGCAGCATGACAGGTTTCAGCATCCCGAATATTTCCAATATAAACAACATCTGGAGAATGCAAAGCAAATTGCTTTAACGCGTCTTTATAACTCCAAACATCAGTACCAATCTCCCGCTGATTTATTATTGATTTTTTATCCTCAAAAGTAAATTCAATAGGCTCCTCAATAGTAACAATATGACGCCCAAAATTATTATTAATATAATCTATCATACTAGCAATAGTCGTAGATTTTCCGCTCCCAGTTATACCAGTAAGAAAAATTATTCCTCTTCTTTCTTTACAAAACTTCGTTAACAACTCAGGCGGAAGGCTAAGCTCTTCAAAAGAAGGAATACGTAAGTCAATTTTTCTTACTACTAAAGACGGAGTACCTCTTTGATAAAATACACCAACACGAAAACGCCAAAAATCCTTATACCAATAGGTAAACTCACACCCTTTTTGGCTTCTTAATCTTTCTTTATCAGTCTCACGAGTTATTTTATCAATAATCTTATTTACATTATCTGAACTTATTGCCGTATCATCAATCGTCACTATCTGAGAATAAACTCTCCCCTTTATGTTTCCATTAGCTCTTATGAAGATATCTGACGCATCTTTTTCAATCATCATGTCAAGAATCTCTTTAAAAATCATCGCTTACCTCCCTACTCATATTTTTACTTGCAGTTCTCATCATTTTCTTTTCTATTTTATCATATCTCTTATTTTTTCTCTAACTTTATTAACTTTCCTTTTCGATTCATTATTCTCTTCTTTCGACACACCAGACCATAAGAATGAGCAAATCTGTGAGCCTCATCCCTAACCTTTTGAATTAAATGTAATCCGGGGTTACTTCTAGAAATAATCAAGGGAACCTTTTTTGTAATCGTCCAAATCTCCTCATTTCTCTTAGCAAGACCAATGAGAGGAGTAAAAATTCCTAATAATTCTAATTCTTTATGTGCTCGCGCAAGATGACCCTTGCCTCCATCAACAATAATTAAATCTGGCAAAGAAGACTTTTCTTTTACAAGACGGCTATACCTTCTCCTTATGACTTCTCCAATCATATCATAGTCATCTCTTTCTCTTGCTGTTTTCATCTGAAAACGACGATAACTATTTTTATCAGAAATTCCATCCCTAAAAACTACTACTGATCCTACACAATCGTTTCTACCTAAAGAAGAAACATCTATAGCTTCTATACATAAAGGAAGTTTGGATAAATTTAAAATCTCTTTTAAAGAAATAATTTCATGAACCTTAGGATTGCCCTTATAAAGACTATCTATAGCTAATAATTTATCTCTTAGAATTTTAGCTTGTTCAAACTTTTTCTCTACTGCCGCCTTTTTCATCTTAGCAGTCAATTCTTTAACCAGTTCTTTCCTCTGTCCTTTTAATATTCTACAAATATTTTTTATAGTATTTTTATAAGCATTAAGCGTCACCTTTCCTGCACAAGGAGCAGGGCAAAGCTTAAGATGAAAAAATAAACAAACACTTTTAGGCATTCTCCCACAAGAACGATAAGGGAAAACTCTTCTTATTAAAGTCAAAGCCGGCTTTAAAGTTTTTGCTTGAGGATAAGGACCAAAAAGAATCTTTTCATCCGGTTGCTTAGGTCGTGAAATGAAAATTCTTGGAAATTTTTCTTTAGTTATTTCAACATAAGGATAGCTCTTGTTATCTCTAAGAGAAATATTATATTTTGGCTTTTTCTCCTTAATCAAAGCAGCTTCTAAAATTAAAGCCTGGCCTGGACTCACGCATTCAATATGATCAATATCTCCGATATTTTTAAGAAGACTATCAGTTTTAGAATCAACTGCTTTAGAAAAATAACTACTGACTCTCTTGCGCAAGGAAGTTGCCTTGCCAACGTATATAACCTTACCCTTATTTGATTTCATAATGTAAACACCAGGGCTTAGTGGTAATTTTTTCACCCCGTTAGAAGTTTTGTTCTCATTTCCTTTGAACTTAATACCTCTAACAGGGTTTACTTTCTCTCTAATATCCATCTTTTCAAATGTTTAATCTGTTTTACCCCAAGGATATACCCTCCAATAATAAATATACCTAATAATGAACCCACAACAATTAACATATTGATATATTTACCAAAAGAAAGAAAATCTAGGAGAATACGTGCAACAATCCCCATGCCTACGCTCAATAGAAGAATTTTTAAAAATTGCACTCTAGTGTCTTGAAAGTCTATTTTTCCTATTTTTTTAATAAACCAATAATAAAGAAAACTAAAATTAAAAGCTGCTGCTAAACTACTGCCTAAGGCTACCCCTCCAATTTTCAAAGGAAACATTAAAATGGCGCTTAGGACAATATTAACAACCAACGAAATAGTCGCGATCTTAGCTGGAATAGTTGTATCCTTTAGAGCATAAAAAGAATTAACTAATAATTTTATGCCGCAAAAAAAGAATAGACCAAATGAATAAAAGAAAAGAACTAATGCGGTCATACTTAAGGAAGTAGCATCAAATTTACCTCGGGTGAAAATAACATTAATTATATCTTTAGAAGCAAAGAGAAAAAAGCTAATTAAAGGAACAATAAAGAAAATAATATTTTGAAAAGAAAAAACAAAAAGCTTCTTAAAATCACTCATATTCCCTTTATGATGATAAGAAGATAAGTCAACTATAGCAACTCGAGATATTGAAAGAGCGATAAGAGCAAAAGGAAATTGAATCAATCTATTGGCATAATAAACAGAAGCTAGGGCTCCTTGGCCTACTATCGAAACTAAAGAAGAGAACATAGTATCAATAAATACACTCAAATGATAAACAATACTAGCCCAAATCCTAGGGATAAATAATTTTACCATTCGGATAACTTCACTCTCTTTTAAAGATTTAAAAAAGTTAAATTTAAAAACAAAACCTTCCCTTTTAAGAAAAATAAAGGGAAAAATTAATTGAAGCAACCCGGCAACTATTACACAAACAATAAGGATATAACTCTCATAAGACCTACTAAAAAATACTATTCCTACAATAAAAGAAATATTTAGAAAAATCGGGTTTATGGCTGGAATAAAAAACTTCTTAAGCGCATATAAAAGAGAAACAATATTAGCTGAAAGACCAATCAGAAAAAGATAGATAAAAGTTATTCGGGTAAAAGATACAGCCAGGTTGAATTTAAAAGGGTCAGCTAAAAATCCCGGAGCAATAACAGTAACTAGAAACTTAGCAAAAATAACACCCAAGGTAGTAGCGACAAAGAGAATAACTATAAAAAGAGAAATTAGATGACTCCCTATTTCAAACATTTTCTCTTTATTATCTTGATATTCAGAAAGAACTGGTGTGGCTACTGATTCAGAGAAACCCTCAGCAAAAATACTCCTAAATATGTTAGGCAAACGAAAAGATACAATAAATGCCTCAAGAATTCCCGCAGTCCCAAAGAAGTTAGCAATTAATATATCCCGTATAAACCCTAATACCCTTGAGGATAACGTCCCTAAACCTAATATATATGTATTTTTAACAACTTTCTTAAGCATAAATCTTCTCTAAAAAAAGGCTTGACATTATTGCAGTATTTCTATAGAATCATCCCTAAAACAAGGAGGACTAATGCCCCAAAGAAAAACAGCAAAAAAAGACTTAAGACAAAACAAAAAAAGACACAAAAGAAATTTAGAGATTAAACAAAATGTAAAAGATACAATAAAAAGGTTTAAAAAATCTTTAATTTCTAAAGACAATGAAACTAAAGAAAAAGCTTTAATAGAAGTATACAAAGTTGTCGATAAGGCCGTATCTAAAAATATACTTCATAAGAATAAAGCATCTCGAAAGAAAAGTCGTCTTACTAAGCTATCAAAGAAAACTACTTCTAAATCTTCTTAAAGTTTAATTAAATAAACTTCTAAAATATCAATGAGCAGATTAACTCTCTCACCAAAAGCGTAAGATGCTGTTCAATGAGACCCAAGAACTTTTACTAAAAGCGACTCGATAACCAAGCGAGAATCTAAACCCTTTTCTTTTATCGCCCGATCAGCTTCCCACAAATATTTAAAGTATTTATCTTTTTTGGCAGGATTCTCAAGAAAAGAAAGCTTCCTAACTAAAATTCCTATAATCTGTGGCCCCAATATTCTATCTTTCGAACCCCCAGCAAATAACTTCTCAACAATATACACTGAATCTGACAAATTATTTCTTCTCAGGCTCGCAATAAAATCCTCTATCGTAACTTTCCTTTTAATTGAAGCTACTTTAAAAAGAGTAGCTTTTTTCAAAACAGAAACAAAAAAATCATCATTAATAAGCTTTTTATCTTTTTGAAATTGATAATAATCTTTATCAGTCTCAAAAATAAGATAATTATTAGACAATATCTTATCTAAATTAGTAAAAAGAAATTTCCTTGCTACTAAAGATAACTCCTGAACATTCTTAAAAATTACTATTTTATTTTCTTCAAAGGAAGTAGTAAAAAGCTTCTCTGCTAAATCCTTGGCATTTGCTTCTTTACTATATATAGTAAGACTATCAAAAGACGAGGTTTTTTGCCTTAATATTCTTTTCTTTACATTATCTACGACACGTTGATGTTGAGAAAAGTCAGCTCCTGCAATTAAAAAAACTCTTTCCCTGATATTTACCTCGTTAGGGATTTTACCTCTGCGGGTTATGTCTTTGTTATTATCTCTAGCGGGGTTTACCATTCTTCTGTAACTGCCTCACATATTCTTCTTGCCGTATCATCTATTAAATCCAATTGAGCAGCACTTTCACTTCTCCGAACAACAACACCATCATTGCTATTAGTATTAGGGTCTTCTAGGTAATAGGTAGCTTCTCCACTAACACTCTTCTCTTGTAATATTTTTCCATCACCATCTGTAAGTTTTATATGCGTATTCAGACGCAACCTTTGTTCGTCTACTTCATCTGCATTATTATAACGCAAAGTATCACGGCTATAATCATTAACAGTACAAACAAGCACAAGGGCGTTTGGATCTTCGCTAACTACCTTAAGATTCCCTTCAATGTTAAACTTACTAACTATCTCATTAGTTAATCTATTTTCAATCAAAATAGGAAAACTTGTATAATCTGAGTATTTTCTATTTTCAGAACTAATATCTATATTATTTATTACCGGTTTAATTATTATTGTACTCTGCGTATAAACAAACCCTCGCGTAGTATATCCACAGCCAACTATGATAAGAAATAATAAGACTAAGAACTTTTTCATCATTTTCCTCCTGAAACTTCTTTATTGTGTCCCTACTTAATTACCAAAACCAAAACTTCTTTTTTTTCTTCTTCTTCATTTCTTCTTTCAAAGCTTTTTCCCTAGCTTTAGCTTTATTCTTTTTATCTATTTTAGCTTGCTTTGCTTCCCTTTTCTTAGCTCTTTTCTCTTCTTTCTTGTTTATTTTATCTTGTTTCCTTTGCGCTTTATCCTCTCGCCGAACTTGCTTTTCCGCTATCTTAGCATCTCTCTTGATTCTCTTAGCCTCACGCTTGTTTTCTTTAAGTTCTTTCTTGCTTTGTATCTTTTCTTGCTTACTTTGAAGCTTGGCATCTTTATGCTCTTGCTTCTTCCGAAGCTTGTTATCTCTACGTTCTTGTTTTTCGTCTATCTTAGCTTGTTTGACTTCCTTCTTTTTATCTATTTTTTCTTGCTTCCTATCTATTTTCTCTTGCTTAGCTGCCTTTATGGCCATTATTTTTTCTTGCTTCTTTAATTCATTTCTCGTAAGATTTTTCCGAATCAACCACTCTAGTTCTTCAATTTTCTCAACAACAATATCATAATACTTATTATCAGGATAATTTCTAATTACTTTTTTATAATAAATAATACTACTTGTGTATTGATTTTGATTTTCATAAAATTGGCCAGTATCAAATACTTTCTTTGCTTCTTTATTTCTTAAAATTTTAAGCTGCTCCTCTGCCTCACCTGAAATTTTTTCTTCAGGATGTTCTTTTATAAACTCATCAAGCCTACTCGTTGCTTCCTGAAGATAAGAAGAATCATAATCGGCACCAGGAAAAGCTCTTGAAGTTGCTAGCGCTAATTGATACTTCCCAGGCGCAGCCCATTCACTATCTGAATAATTATCTATAACTTTCTGAAAAGCTACTCGAGATTCTTCATACCGTCCTAATTGGAAAAATATCATTCCTAATTTATACTGGGCTCGAGGTGCATATTCTGAGTATGGTACCTTGTCAACAATCCCTCTAAAAATCTGAATTGATGGATGTTCTACAAAATCATAAACAGATAACCCTAACACCTCTTTACTCTCTCTATTCAGAAAGTACTCTCCAATATTATATTCTCTCTCGATTACTTCACTTATTCTCTGGCTATTTGGGTACGAATCGATTAATTTTTGATACTCTAAGAAAGCATCATAAGATTTATCAAACTTCTCCAAACATCTAGCTAAATAATATTGTGCCTCAGCAGCTTCCTTGGCATCAGGATAATTAACCAAAAGCTTTTTGAATTCTTCATAAGCTTCTTTAGGTTTATCCTCTTCAAAATACTTTAAAGCCTGCT
>JAGLSH010000089.1 GCA_023135855.1 Candidatus Omnitrophota bacterium | reverse complement strand
TGGAGTTATAGATCGTTATAAGAGATATTTACCAGTAACAAAGAAGACCCCTTTGATAACTCTTCAAGAGGGGAATACTCCTTTATTGCATGCTAAGAAGATTTCAGATGTTCTAGGCAGTAACTTTAAAGTATATCTTAAATACGAAGGAATTAATCCTACCGGTTCTTTTAAGGATCGTGGGATGACTATGGCTATTTCTAAAGCTAAAGAAGAAGGAGCGCGGGCAGTAATTTGTGCTTCAACTGGGAATACTTCAGCTTCAGCTGCTGCTTATTCAGCTCAAGCAAATTTAAAGTGTATTGTGGTAATACCTGAAGGGGCAATTGCTTTAGGGAAATTAGCTCAAGCTCTTATTCATAATGCCAAGGTAATAGCAGTAAAGGGGAATTTTGATGATGCTTTTAGGATAGTTAGAGAGATTGCTTTAAATTATCCGGTAAAGTTAGTAAATTCTATAAATCCTTATCGGATTGAAGGTCAGAAGACAGCTTCTTTTGAAGTTTGTGATTTTCTAGGAACTGCTCCTGATTTTCATTGTTTACCAGTAGGCAATGCTGGCAATATAACTGCTTATTGGAAGGGTTATAAAGAGTATTATTCTTATAAAAAGATAAAATCTTTGCCAAGTATGTGCGGGTTTCAGGCAAAGGGTTCAGCTCCGATTGTAAAGGGCCATCCAATAAAAGAACCTAAGACAATCGCAACAGCCATTAAGATTGGGAATCCGGCAAGTTGGGAGCAGGCTGTAGCAGCTCGTCGAGAATCTAAGGGATTGATTGATGCAGTAAGTGATACTCAAATACTTTCAGCTTATAAATTTTTAGCTAAGGAAGAAGGAGTTTTTGTTGAGCCAGCATCAGCAGCTTCAGTGGCAGGGTTATTTATGTTAAAAAAATGCGGATATTTTAAAAAATTTAAAAATAGAAAGAAAAAAGTAATTATTGCTTGTACTCTTACCGGGCATGGCCTTAAGGATCCTAACATCGCTATAAAAAGCGTAAAACACCCTCCCATTGTCAAATCCGACGTTAAGACAGTACTAAAAATCGCAGGAATTTAATATAATGAAAAGTTTTCAGGAAAAAGTTTCTCATGCTTTAGAGAAAATCATAAAGAAGGATTACAATCTTTTCCTCGAGCATCCTTTGTGGGCGTTACCTCAGAAGCAGGAATTTGGAGATTTATCTTCAATGGTAGCTCTAAAACTTGCATCCCTTCTTAAGAAGGATCCTTTGGAAATTGCTGCTGGGATAAAGATTTCATTAGAAAAAGTACTTTCGAAAGATGTAGATAAAATAGAGATTTTAAGGCCAGGTTTTATAAATATATTTATTTCACCAAAGATTCTTATAAAATCTTTAAATAAAATTCTCAAAAGCAAAGATAAGTTTTTTCGTAGTCAAATAAAGCGTAAAGTACTGATTGAGTTTTTAAGTGCAAATCCTACTGGTCCGCTATCAGTAGCTCATGGTCGTCAAGCAGTGGTTGGTGATGCAATTGCTAATGTATTAGAATTTTTCGGAAATGATGTTAAAAGAGAATATTATTTAAATGATGAAGGACGACAGATAGAGAGATTAGTTGATTCTGTTTTAGCACGGATTAAGGAGAATAGGGGCGAGGATGTTGTTTTTCCTGAAGATGGATATAAGGGTGAATATGTTAGCGCTACAGCAAGTAGCTTATCTATTATTAAATTAGAATTAGATCGAGAGCGCTTAACCAAGGCGATTCTTAAAGAGCAGATTGATCTTATTAAAGGAGATCTTAAGGCCTTAGGCATAAAATTTGATAATTGGTTTAGCCAGAAGACGCTAATTAGTGGCAAAAAAGTAGAAGGCGTTATTGATCTCCTGAAGAAAAAAAGTTTAATTTATGAGAAGGATGGAGCTTTATGGTTTTCTTCAACTAAATTTGGTGACGATAAGGATAGAGTTATTAAAAAAGCTGATGGGGAGCTTACTTATTTTGCTTCAGACATTGCTTATCACAAAGACAAGATTGACCGTAAGATTGATAAATTAATAAATTTATGGGGGCCTGACCATCATGGATATATAAAAAGAGTAAAATCAGCAATAAAAGCTTTAAAACATGATCAAGATATCTTAAAGATAATCATAATACAATTAGTAACGTTAAAGACAAAAGAGCGGATGTCAAAGAGAGCTGGAACAATGATTTTGCTTTCGGATTTAATTAAAGATGTGGGACCTGATGCAACAAGATTTTATTATCTTACTCGCAGAAATTCTTCTCATCTTGAGTTTGATCTTGATTTAGCCAAAGAGGCTTCGTTTAATAATCCCTTGTATTATATTCAGTATGTTTGTGCTCGTATCGAAAGTATTTTTAGAAAGATTGAAGATGTTTCCTTTAATAGTAGCTTTAGCAAATTTTTAAAAGATCCTGAAGAATTAGCGCTTCTTAGGGCATTGTTGCAGTTTCCATATTGTCTTGAGAAAGCTTATCATTCGCAAGAGCCAGTTTTCGTTATTGAGTTTTTAAAAGACCTAGCTGCTAGTTTTCATAAGTTTTATGAGAAAAAAAGAGTATTAGATGATGACAAGAAAGTATCTCAAGCAAGAACTAATTTAGTTGGCGCCGTAAGAATAGTTTTTCATTGTGGACTCTCTCTCTTAGGGATTAAACCTGTTGAGAGAATGTAAATAGACCCTCTTTTTAGAATTAAAAATGAAAAGATATTTGTGGAAAATCAAAGAATTAAATTCTAAGGCTAAGGAGCTAGCTAAAGCTTATAGTGTATCTCCTTTTCTAATTCAGATTTTTCTTAATCGTGGAATAAAAGAGGAAGACTTTGAAGGAGTCATCGATCCTAGCCTCGCTAGTCTTCATTGCCCATCTTTACTTCCTGACATTGAAAAAGCCGTAACTAGAATAAAACAGGCTGTTAAGAAAAAGGAGAAGGTGCTTGTTTTTGGTGATTATGATGTTGACGGTATT
>JAGLSH010000088.1 GCA_023135855.1 Candidatus Omnitrophota bacterium | reverse complement strand
CCTTGGTCCGCGTAAGGTTTTATGAGTGGTAGAAGTTACAAATTCTGCATATTCACAAGGATTAGGATATATCTTAGCAGCAACCAACCCTGCAAAGTGCGCCATATCTACTAGAAGATATGCACCGACCTTATCAGCTATTTCTCTAAAACGCTTGAAATCAATTATTCGAGGATATGCTGATGCTCCAGCAATAATCATTTTTGGCTTATGCTCTAATGCTAATTTTTCTATCTCATCATGGTCGATACACTCAGTATCCTTATTAACCCCATAAGAGACTATATTGTAAAACTTACCGCTAAAGTTTAAAGGATGACCATGAGAAAGATGCCCTCCACAAGCTAGGCCCATGGCTAAAATTGTATCGCCAGGCTCTAAAACAGCCATCATTACTGCCATATTAGCCTGAGTTCCTGAATGTGGTTGAACATTAGCATATTCAGCACCAAATAATTGCTTAACCCTGTCTCTAGCTAAATCTTCAGCTTCATCTACATGTTCACATCCTCCATACCAACGAGCTTTAGGATATCCTTCTGCATACTTATTAGTTAATACAGTACCCTGAGCTTCTAATACAGCAAGTGAAGCAAAGTTCTCACTAGCAATCAATTCTAAATGTTCTCTTTGGCGCTTAAGTTCCTTCATCATGCTGTTATAAATTTGACTATCTTGTTGTTTTAACTCTTCAAACATTTTCCTTCTCCTCTATTTCTCTTATTTTTTTTAATCTCCGCGCGTGTCTTCCCCCTTCAAAATCTTCCTTAAGCCACCGTGAAATTATCTTCTTAGTATAATCAACCTTAAAAAACGAAGAAGGCAAGACTAAAACATTACTATTATTGTGTCTCCGAGACATATAAGCACTTTTTAAGCTATAAACCAAAGCTGCTCTTATTCCTTTCACTTTATTAGCAGCAATGCAACTACCTATTCCTGTATAACAAATAATAATTGCTCTGTCGACTTCTTTCTTTCTTACGGCTAAAGCTGCCGGATAAATATAATCGGGATAATCGCAAGGATCTTTGGAATAAGCTCCAAAATCAACAACCTTATGCTCCCCTTCTGTAAGATACTTTATTAAAGTGTTCTTTAATTTAACTCCTCGATGATCAGAAGCAATACCTATTTTCACTACTTTCTCCTAATGAGCACATCACTTATGGAACGAAGTGAACATAAGTGATAAGTGCGAATTACCCCGTGGAAATCGCAGATTTCCCGGGGCTAAGTCCCTGAAATTTCTCCGAAATTTCTAGGGGTCCCGAAACATTTAAATACTTAAAAAATTTCACAGAAATTTTTTAAGAATGTTTCGGGATAAGCAAGGCTTTAGCCTCACTCAAAGCCAATCTTTTAACTCTAAAATAGCCTCTTTTATAAGCGAATATACTTCTCGGTATGCCGCTAAATTCTTACCAACCGGATCTGGAATATCTTCATCAGGAACTGAAGAAATAAACTTTTTTAAATTAAATACCCTTCCTTCAGCTTTAGGTTCAATTTCCAAAATATATTTACTTTGAATATCTTCCATACAAAAAATTAAATCCGAAGAAAGAATCGCAAATTTATCTAACCTTTGAGCATAAAATTCACTGGCATCTAAATCCTCTTCTTCCTTTAAAATACTTACTACTGAAGTTGATGCCTTTAATCCTTCAGGGGCAGATATTCCCCGAGAAATCACCTCATATCTATCATCAAAATAAGGCCGTACTTCTTTCAAATACTTGCAAAGAAGAAACTCAGCCATAGGAGAACGACAACTATTACCAGTACAAACAAAAAGAATTCTCTTTCTGACAAATGTCTTAACTATATCTCGCTCGATGACTACTCCCTCTCTTAAAACCTTAAACGGTTGACAAGTTAAATCTAATACTGTTGATGGTTGGGAATAAGTACACTCACCACCATCAACGATTAAATCCAATTGACTACCAAAGGAATTTTCTACTTCAAGGGCTGATACTGCTTCCTTTTTTCCGCTTATATTTGCCGAAGGAAGGTAAACAGCATCATCAAGTTCACTTAAAATTTCATTAGTAATGACATTATCGGGAATACGTATGCCTATCTTTTCATCATCAGAAGTATAATAAATAATTGTAAGAGGCCCTGGCCAAAACTTCTCCATAAGCCGATATCCAAAAGGCGGCAAAGTATCAAAGTAATCTTTTATCGCTTTATCAATACTACCTAAAGCAAGAGAAAGAGGTTTATCTTTAGGTCTCTTCTTTAATGCATAAAGCTTGCTAACCGCATTCTTCTTGCCAGCACAAACGCCTAAGCCATAAACAGTCTCCGTAGGTAAGGCAACAATGCCCCCCTTTTGAATAATTTCAACTGCTTGCTTAACCAAAGAATGGTTAATGTCCTTAGGGTCAATAAAAATTTTCTTCATTATTTAAACTTGTTCTTCAAAGCAACTAACTTAGAAGTATATTCCTTATTTCCAAGCGAAAGAATTTCTAAAGCAAAAATTATAGCATTGATAAAGGCACTTTTGCCTACACCAGTTGAAGCAATTCCTATGCCTTTAGGCGTACTAACCATAGAAAATAACGCATCTAGTCCTCCAAGAAGCCCTCCTTCCAAAGCTACCCCAATAACAGGTATGTTAACATAAGAAGCAATAAACCCGGGAAGAGCTGCAGCCATGCCAGCACAGCCAATAGCTACTTCAATACCATTGCCTTCCATTTCTTGGCAAAATTTTCGTAATTTCTCAGGATTTCTGTGAGCAGAAATAACCTCTAATTTATAGGCAATATCCAACTCTCCAAGGAGATCAAACCCTTGTTTTAATTTCTCAAGATCATTCTTGCTTCCTGTAATAATAGCGATTTTTTCTTTCATTTTTCCCCCTTTTTTAACAATCTCATTTTATCTCTTAAATCCAAAAATTCAATCCTTTATTATAGATAAGAAAAGGGACCGTTCTTAGCTGCAAAGGTAACCCTTAAAACAGAAAACCGTCCCCTTTTTTGAAAAAAACTAATGACTCAAAGCTTTATTTCCAATATCTCGACGAAAATGCATCTTCTCAAAACTAATATTTTCTATAGCTTTATAAACTTTTGTCTG
>JAGLSH010000087.1 GCA_023135855.1 Candidatus Omnitrophota bacterium | reverse complement strand
ACACGGGTCGCTCGCATAAAATCGGCGAGGTCCACGACGGCGAAGCCCAGATGGACTGGATGAAGCAGGAGCAGGAAAGAGGAATTACTATTACCTCAGCTGCGACTACTTGTCATTGGGGTGATTTTAGAATTAATATTATTGATACTCCTGGGCACGTAGATTTTACTGTTGAAGTTGAAAGAAGTTTGCGTATTTTAGATGGGGCAATAGCAGTATTTTGCGCTGTTGGAGGAGTTGAACCACAATCGGAAACTGTTTGGCACCAATCCAATAAATATGAAGTACCAAAGATTGCATTTATAAATAAGATGGATAGGGTTGGCGCAGATTTTCTTGGAGTTGTTAAAAACATAGAATCTGATTTAGGAGCTAATGTAATTCCTTTACAGATTCCTATTGGCGCTGAAGATAATTTTCGTGGGATTATTGACCTTGTTGAGATGAAGGCTTATATTTACGATGATGAGTCTTTAGGGAAAAACTTTCATGTAGAAGAGATTCCTGAAGACTATAGAGAGATTGCAAAAGAATATCATCATATTATGGTTGAAAAAGCTGTAGAGCTAGAAGATTCTCTTATGGAGAAGTATCTTGAGTCAGAAGACAAAGTTACAACTGAAGATTTAATTTTAGCGATTCGTAAAGGAACAATTGCTAATGAAATTGTTCCTGTTCTTTGTGGTTCAGCTTTTAAGAATAAGGGTGTACAAAGATTGCTTGACGCTGTGACTGCATACCTTCCAGCGCCATCAGATCAACCGTCAATAAAAGGAAGTGATCCCCTAGATCATGAAAAAGTTATTGAAAGATATCCTAACGACGATGATCCTTTTTCAGCTTTAGCTTTTAAGGTTCAGACTGACCCTCATATGGGTAAATTAGTTTATTTTAGGGTCTATTCTGGAAAACTTGATGCTGGTTCCTATATTTATAATACGACTAAAGATAAAAAAGAAAGAGTGGGTAGAATTTTACAAATGCATGCTAATGAGCGCGAGAGTCGTGCTACTGTTTATGCTGGCGATATCGCAGCAATTATTGGCCTAAGTCATACTGTAACTGGTGATACTTTATCTTGCCCCGACAATCCAGTGCTTCTAGAAGCTATTGAATTTCCAGCACCGGTAATGTCTATTAGTGTTAAACCAGAAAGTCGAGCTGATCAAGATAGGATATCTAAGGCTTTGTTGAAGTTAGCTGAAGAAGATCCAACCTTTGTTGTGCATACTGATATTGAAACTGATGAGATGATTATCTCTGGTATGGGTGAGTTACATTTAGAAATTATTGTTGATCGCCTAAAACATGAATTTAGCGTTGAAGCAGTAGTTGGCCAACCTAAAGTAGCTTATAAAGAGACAATGCTAAGCACAGTTACTCAAGATTATAAACATTCTAAGCAAACTGGTGGTCGCGGCCAATATGGTCATGTAATTCTGGAAATATCTCCGGCTAAGCCTGGAGAAGGCTTTGAATTCAAAAATTCTATTACTGGTGGAAGGATTCCTAAGGAATATATTCCAGCAGTTGAGAAAGGCGTCATTGCGGCGATGCAAAGAGGAATTTATGCCGGGTATCCAGTTGTTGATGTAAAAGTTGAGCTTGTCGATGGTTCTTATCATGATGTTGATTCTTCAGAGCTAGCTTTTAAGCTTGCTGGTGGCGAGTGTTTTAAAAAAGCTTTTATGAAAGGTATTCCGGTATTACTTGAGCCACATATGTCTTTAGAAGTTTCTACTCCTGAAGAGTATGTTGGTGGTATTGTTGGAAATATTTGTTCACGTCGAGGAAAAGTTTTAGGAATTGATAGTAAAGGTAATCAGCAGATCATTGCTGCTGAAGCTCCGCTTTCAGAGATGTTTGGTTACGCTACAACCTTGCGTTCTTTAAGTAGTGGAAGAGCTGCTTATTCAATGCATTTTGAAAAATATGTAGAAGTACCAGCTGCTATTTCTGAGAAAGTTATTGAAGAGAAGAAAAAGAGAGAAGAAAAGTAAGTATTCAAAAGAGGATATTTATTTAATTTTTCTTATTTGTTTTATTATATCCTGTGTAGTGTCCTCAGGCGTAGATGCACCAGCAGTTATCCCCACACTAACTACTTTTTTAAACCAAAGTGATTTAACTTCATTTTTTGATTGAATCCAAAAAGTTTTCTTATTGATTGATTTTGATATCTCATATAGACGTTTAGTGTTGGCACTAGTTTTTGAGCCAATAATAATCATAAGGCTGTTTTTAGCAGCCATTTCTTTTATTTCTTTTTGTTTTGTGCGGGTTGGTTCACATATTGTATTAAAGAACTTTAATTTTTCAATCTGCTTATCTAAAGCTTTAACGATTTTTAGAGTTTTTTCTAAATTTTGGGTAGATTGAACTATAACTGCTCCTTTTGTAATTTCTTTAACTTTTTTACCGATGTCTTTACTGCTGTCAATTACTAGGGCTTTTTTGTTCAACTGTCCTAATATGCCTTGCACTTCATCATGTTTTTTATCGCCGATTATTATAATCCGATAACCCTTTTTTTCATTTTCTTTGGCGATTTTATGAATTTCTCTGACCATAGGACAGGTTGCATCAATTATTTTATAGCCGAGATCTCTAACTTTTTTGTAGGTATCAGTTGAGGTTCCGTGAGCCCGGATAAGAAGAATCTTTCCCTTACCTTTGCTCAGGCGTTTAATTTTCTTAATCCCAGTTTTCTTAACTTGGTTTACTACTTCTTCATTGTGGACAATATCTCCGAGCATTTCTACGTGTTTTTCTTTAGCGGCAGTTTTAAGAGCGATCTCCAAGGCTCTTTTTACCCCGAAACAAAATCCAGCAGATTTTGCAAGATTAATTTTCATATTATTTTAATCCTTCGGTATACCAGGAAAGCAGGTTCTTATATTTTGTTTTCATTTTAATGGTTTGGATTATAACTTTTGCTTTTTGAGTAAGGTCATTAATTTCTCCTTGAACATAATCTATAGCTCCAGATTTCTTGGCGATTTTGCGTACTTTCAGGAGATCAGCTTTGGTTACTTTTTGTTTATTAAGAATGTTTTTTATTAGAGATTTATTGCTTTTGCTAGTATGGTTATAGGTATACCAAATTAGAAGGGTTTTTTTTGATTCTTGAAGGTCCGATAAAGATGATTTACCGATT
>JAGLSH010000086.1 GCA_023135855.1 Candidatus Omnitrophota bacterium | reverse complement strand
TTGTTAATTATTTTAATGAAAATGTTGATAATTCTCTCAATAGAGGAATAAATATACAAGCAATCTCAACAAATCGCGAAGTTAAGGCCTCTGCCAAAGGAAAAGTAACATTCTCTAACCCTCTTAAAGGCTGGGGCAAGACCATTATATTAAAACATAATTCAAGTCTCTATACTGTTTATGCGAATCTTGATCAAGCCCTGACTAAAGAGGGGAGTACTGTTAATAAAGGTGAAGCTATTGGCATGGTAGCTTCAGGAAAGGATGGAAACTATATCCTTCATTTTGAAATAAGAAAGAAAAATATTCCCGAGGATCCTTTAAAATATCTTAATTAAAATGAATAACGAACCTTGGACAATTAAATTTTCAGCACTGGATAAAAGAGTGAAAGCCTTTACCCTTGGTTACCGTCAAAATATAGCTATTCTAGGGGGAGATAAAGAAGAAACGTCTTATCTTTTAGATAATTATCTCAGCCGAAATAAATCTGATGAGCTTACCTATCTTTACACTAGCTCAGCTTATGCCGGAAAAAAAGAATTTTTTAAAGCTATAGCTTTCTCCTTACTTAGTGATTACACTTGCAAAAGCGAAAGTCTCGACAACCTAATAAACTGCGCCAGTCCGGTTCTTGTTTCAACTACCAATTTTATTAAAGATTGCCTTAAAAAAGAAAATATTAGTTTCCTAGACGTTCTTGAAACTATAAATAAATTTATCAATGAAAGTAACCGCAACTGTGTCTTGATTATTGAAGAATTCCTAAATCTTGCTGGAATATTTAAAAATTTCTATCAAGTTTTCTCAAAATTCATTATAATCCAAAGAAATTGCATGGTTGTCTTAACCGCCTCCAACTCCCGCGATGCCGAAAAGATACTTTCTGGAGAATTAAATTTACTTTTTGGTAACTTTGAAAAAGTTTTCTTAAATGAAAATGCTTCTTTAGCCAATTACTTCTATTTCAAAAAGCTACTTCATCCTTTAACACCTTCACCACTTTTTTTATCATTTTTTGTAAATATCTTCGGCGCAAACATCATTTACTACGACTTAATAGTCCAAACTATAAAAGACAACTATCAAGCCAAAGACGAAGAAGCATCAATTATAGAAATAATTAAGAAAACATTTTATTCAAAAGAAACCTATCTTTTTCAAAAATTTATCAAAAAAATTGACTTAATTAAATTTTATTTTAAGGATTCAGTTCCAGTTTTAAAATTATTATTCGCCCTTGGTCAGGGTTACCTACGAAAGAAAAAGCTAACCTCTTTAGGTATTTATAATTCCAAAGATTTAAATAACCGGCTGCAAAAACTTCTTGACTTGAACTATATCGAAAATCTAGGTAATATTTACAAAATAAGAGATCCTTTGTTCTCCTTCTGGTTAACTTCAGTTTTTAAGCTATACTTCTCACCTCCAGTTCTTAACCCTCAACATAAGCAAGCCTTGCTTAAGGAAGAGTTAAAAGAAAAATTTACACTCTTTAAGGAGGAATTTACTAAGGATAAATTGAAAAAAGTTATGCAGTTGTTTTCTTCGTTCAAAGACGATACTCTACGCTTAGGAAAAAACAAATATCAACTTCCAACCGTAGAAAATGCTAAAGTAATTTCATATCCTACGCGCGATTTTCATTTGCTTATCGGGGAGGGAAAGGAAATTGTTTTTGCCGGAATTAAAGAAAAAAATGTTGAAGATAACGATATCTTTGATTTTATTGAAAAAGGTAGCAATATAAAGGGTAAAAAAGTTAAAAAAATATTTGTATCTTTAGATACCCTACCACCAACAGCCAGATTAATTGCTAAAAATAATAAACTTACCATCTGGGATATTGATGAAATCAATCGTCTATTAACTGTATATAATAAGCCTATTGTCTCCTCAGAAATGGAAACAAATAAACAATGATGAGAATATTAGTACTTTCTGACACTCATATACCAGTAACTGCATCTAAGTTGCCTAATATAATTGAAAAAGAAGCCAAGTCTTGCGATTGTTGCATCCATGCTGGAGATTATATCATTTATCCAGTTTATGAAGTCTTAAGCCAATGGACTAAAATTCATGGCGTTTATGGTAATATGGATGAAGATACTATCAAGAATAACTTACCAGAAGAACAAATTATACAACTTGAAGACATTAATCTTGCCCTCACTCACGGCGGAGGACATCCAAAAAAAATACTCGAACATATAAATAAAAAGTTTATTTGTGAAGCTCAAAATATCGACATTTTTGTTTTTGGCCATTCTCACATGCCTTTTGATGAAAAAATCGATGGCAAAATATATTTTAACCCTGGTTCACCGACAGATACAATGTTTGCTCCTTACCGATCTTATGGTATTCTAGAAATAAATGGTAAGGAAATTAAAAGGAGTATTATAAAAATTGGATAAATTGTGGGCTCCCTGGAGAATAGATTACGTTAGTCGAAAAAAACAAAAGAATTGTATTTTCTGTCATGCTTTCAAAGAAAAAAAAGATAAGAAAAATTTTGTTGTCTTGCGTTCTAAATATTGTTTTGCAATTTTAAATACTTATCCCTACAACAACGGCCATGTACTGATTGTTCCTAACAGGCACCTTAAATCAATGGAAGACTTGAAGGAAGAAGAATTGTTAGATATGAACAAAACACTTATTAAAATTAAATCTACCTTAAAAAAAATTCTTGACCCCCAAGGCTTTAATATCGGTATTAATATCGGTAAGGTTGCTGGAGCCGGAATTGCTAATCACATTCATACCCATATTGTTCCGCGTTGGCTAGGTGACGTTAATTTTATGCCAATTATTGCTAATACCAAAGTAATTTCACAGAGTTTAAAAGAATTATATACAAAATTAATAAAAAACCTTTAACTATTGTTAATATTATAATATGACTTACAAAATTGTATTCTCTTCACTCCATACCATTTATCGCCTTACTACTACTTCCGGTGATTTAGTTAGCTTTGCTACTGGGGTTTGTCGATTATTCCGAAACCTTCTTAAGGCCAGCAAAGTAGTTATAATTTGTAACAATGGTGCACCACAAACTTTTCTTAAAGTGCGTTTAGAGGGTAAGAAGCATTTTATAAAAAAAGGTGGTAAATCAATTCTCACTCGTATTGAAAAAGAAATTCTTAAGCAAGAAAAGGAAATGTCATTCGGCCGTAGACTTATCTGTCCTTTTATC
>JAGLSH010000085.1 GCA_023135855.1 Candidatus Omnitrophota bacterium | reverse complement strand
GCAAATTCATGATGAGCTTGTATTTGATGTCCCTGGCAATGAATTAGATAAGGTGAAGATTATTGTAAAGAAGTATATGGAAGGGGCAATGAGATTAGTTGTTCCAATCAAAATTAATTTAAAAGTTGGTAGGAATTGGGGTCAGATGAAGGAGTCAGAATGTATATAATCTTCGCCAAAGGCGAAGTCGGTTTAAGAGAATCTTAAACCTGGAAATTATATCCATCACTGCTATTAATGGATAACGAAGCTATCAAAGGAAAAAAGAGGTAATAAGTGTATAGAAAAACTAATCTAGGTAAGAGATGAAAATAGCTTTTTGTTCTTCAGAGGTATTTCCCTTTGCAAAAACTGGCGGTCTTGGTGATGTTAGTGCTGCCCTGCCGGATAGTTTAGCTAAAGCTGGAGTTGAGGTTAAAGTATTTATGCCGCTTCTTAAAGGTATAAAACCTCAAGAAATGCATGGTGATTTTGGCGTTACTAAACAAGGGTCAGTAGAGGTTTTCTTCATTAAGAATGACGATTATTTTTTACGTGATTCTATTTATGTCGGAGAAGATGGGCGTGACTATCCTGATAGCTTAGAAAGATTTTCTTTCTATAGCAAAGGAGTGCTTAAGGCCTTAAAGAAAATAAACTTTTGCCCAGATATTATCCATAGTAATGATTGGCAGACATCTTTAGTGAACGTTTATCTTAAAACTCTCTATAAAGAGGATGTTTTTTTTAAAAATACAAAGTGTATTTTGACTATTCATAATCTTGCTTATCAAGGGTTATCGGATGGTGAGAAATTTTCCTTGTTAGGTATTCCTGATAAGTTTTTTGATAAAGAGTATTTTGAATTCTATGGCAAGGTAAATCTTCTTAAAGGAGGAATTGTTTTCTCAGATGTAGTAACCACGGTAAGTCCTACTTATGCTAAGCAAATACAGTTTTCTGAATTTGGATGTGGTTTAGAAGGAATTTTAAGAAAAAAAGGTAAAGATTTAATAGGCATACTGAATGCTATTGATTATGATATTTGGGACCCAGCTAAAGATAATTTTATATACAAGAAGTATTCTCCAAATAATCTTGGAGATAAAACTATTAATAGAATTAATCTTCAGAAAGAATTGGGTTTAGCAGAGGATGAAGATGCTCTTTTTATGGGTATGGTTAGTCGTTTAGCTGAGCAAAAAGGTATAGACATTCTTTCAAAAGCTATTGATGAAATTGCATCAAATTGCCAATTAGTTATTTTAGGTGTTGGTGAGCCTAGGTATCATGAGATATTGAGAGAAAAGGCAGATAAATTTAAAGATTCATTTTCTTTAGTTTTGGATTTTGATGAAGCCTTGGCCCATAAGATATATGCTGGGATAGATGTCTTTTTATTGCCTTCAAGGTTTGAGCCTTGTGGGTTGTCTCAGATGATTAGTTATAAATATGCTACCCTACCTTTAGTTAACCATACTGGAGGATTAGTTGATACGGTTAAAGATGTGTCAGATGGTGGTGGAGGATTTATATTTAATAATTATGATAGCTTAAATTTATTAACAGCCATAGATGAGGCAAAAGAAGCATTTAAGGATAAGGGTAAGTGGCAAACTATTTTAGAAAAAGTAACCAAATTTAATTTCTCTTGGGAAGTAGCTGCTAATGAGTATATAGAAACATACAAAAGGTTGATAAACTAATTATGCCAGTTTTAGGATTAACTGGAAATCTAGCTACAGGTAAAAGCACAGTTCTTAAACTCTTGAAGAGTAAGGGAGCTAAAACTTTTGAAGTTGATGAACAAATTCATAGTTATTATCGTGATAAGAATAGCTATGTTTATAAGAAGACAAGAGCCGTATTTCCGGAATGTTTAATTGGAAGCTCAATTTCACGAAAAAAAATTGGTAGTATTGTTTTTTCCAATAGAGATAAGCTTAAACAACTTGAGAAAATAGTTCATCCAGTAGTTATTAAAGATTTATTAGAATGGGTTAAAAAAGGTAAAGCTGATACGAGTGGAATGGTCAAAATGGATGTACCTCTTCTTTTTGAGAAAAGATTAACTCGGCATTTTAATAAAATAATTTTAGTTGTAGTAAAAAAGGAGGTGCTAATACAGAGAATTATTAAAAAGTATGGTATTACTAAAAGTGAGGTGTCCAATAGGCTAGCTTTGTGTAGACCTATTAGAGAAAAAATAAAGGGATCAGATTTTATTGTGAATAATAATTTGAATTTTAAACGATTGGAAAAGGAGGTTGATTTGCTGTGGAAAAGGATAAAGCAAAATTAAAAAGTAAGCCAGTAATGGTAGATGATAGTGTTGACATTGGAACTCTTAAGTCGATGAAGGTGTCAGATCTAAATAAAATATCCAAAGACCTTAAGGTTAACGGGGTAAGTGGATTGAAGAAACAAGATCTTATTTTTAAGATCTTACAAACTCAAGCAGAAAAGAAGGGACTTATGTTTGGTGACGGAGTCTTGGAAGTTTTGCCTGAAGGTTTTGGGTTCTTGAGGGCTAGTAATTATAATTATTTGCCTTCACCCGATGATATTTATGTTTCGCCGTCACAAATTAGGAAATTTTCGCTACGTACTGGAGATACTGTTAGTGGGCAAATAAGGCCGCCTAAGGATAATGAGAAATATTTTGCTCTTCTTAAAGTTGAGGCAGTTAATCTTGATAATCCTGAGGAATCAAGGAACAGGATTCTCTTTGATAATTTAACACCGGTTTATCCTAAGGAGAGGTTTATCTTAGAAACAGCTCCTGATGAATTATCTACGCGTATACTAGATCTTCTTTGTCCTATTGGCAAAGGACAACGTGGCTTGATAGTTGCTCCTCCCTATAGTGGTAAGACAGTGCTTTTGCAAAAGGTAGCTAATGCTATAACAACTAACTATCCTGATGTTATTTTTATAGTGTTGCTTATTGATGAAAGGCCAGAAGAAGTAACCGAGATGAAAAATACAGTAAAAGGAGAGGTGATCAGTTCTACCTTTGATGAACCGGCACAACGTCATGTGCAGGTAGCTGAGATGGTCATAGAGAAGGCTAAGAAGCTTGTAGAGCATAAGAAGGATGTGGTTATACTGCTAGACAGCATTACTCGTTTGGCTCGGGCCTATAATCTTGTTGAACCTCATTCAGGAAGAATTCTTTCTGGAGGAATTGATTCCAACGCTTTGCACAAGCCTAAGAGGTTTTTTGGTGCAGCTAGGGCCATGGAAGAGGGAGGATCATTAACCATAATTGCTACTGGGTTAGTTGATACTGGTTCGCGTATGGATGATGTAATTTTTGAGGAATTTAAAGGAACTGGTAATATGG
>JAGLSH010000084.1 GCA_023135855.1 Candidatus Omnitrophota bacterium | reverse complement strand
AGAGGGTCTTCTAAGAATCTCTGGACAACTCTCTTTAGTGGCCTAGCTCCAAAGACCGAATCAAAGCCCTTTTCAATGAAAAATTCTTTAGAACCAGCTGTTAACTCTATTTGAAAACCCTGCTCTTTAATCCGTTGATTTACATTAGTAATTTCAAGATCAATTATCTTCTCTAAATTCTTCTTTGTTAGAGATCTAAACACAGTGATCTCATCTAAACGATTTAAAAACTCCGGCTTAAAAGTCTTTTTAACTTCTTCCATCAATACATCTTTCATTTGTTCATGATTAACATCTTCACTAACTTCCTTAAACCCTAAAGACCCTTTCTTCCTTAAAACCTCAGCTCCGACATTAGAAGTCATAATAAGAAGTGTATTACGAAAATCAACTCTTCGGCCATAACTATCAGTAAGCCTTCCCTCTTCTAAAATTTGTAGCAAAAGATTAAAAACATCCGGATGTGCCTTTTCAATCTCATCTAAAAGAACTACTGAATATGGCCGACGTCTTACCCTTTCAGTGAGCTGTCCTCCCTCTTCATACCCGACGTATCCTGGAGGAGCACCAATTAAACGTGAAACATTAAACTTCTCCATATACTCACTCATATCTAATTGGATTAAAGTATTTTCATCGCCAAACATAAATTCTGCTAAAACTCTAGCAAGTAAAGTCTTACCTACACCAGTAGGGCCTAAGAACATAAATGAACCTATTGGCCGACGTGGTTCCTTTATCCCGGCTCGAGCTCTTCTAACTGAACGAGCAATTGCTTGAATAGCTTCTTCTTGGCCAATTACTTTTCCAGTCAATCTTTCCTCTATTTTCATCAGCTTAGCTAATTCTTTCTCCTCTAGGCGATAAATAGGCACTCCAGTAATCTGTGATACTACTTGAGCAATCTCTTCTTCCCCTATCTCCGGGGTAATTTGATCTCTTTTTGAGACCCAATCTTTTCTCAAATCTTCAAGCTTAAGTCGATAGGTCTTCTCCTCATCTCTTAGACGGGCAGCCTTTTCAAAGTCCTGCTGTTTTATTAAAGCTTCTTTTTCAAGAATAATACCAGCCACCTTTTCTTCTAATTCTTTTATTTCACTAGGAGCAGTTAAAACTGAAAGGCGTGACTTTGCTCCAGCCTCATCAATTAAATCTATAGCTTTATCAGGAAGGAATCTTCCTGAGATATATCTATCAGATAGTTTAGCCGCAGCCTTAAGTGACTCATCGGAAAATTTTACTCGATGATGAGCTTCATATCTATCTCTTAGACCAGATAAAATCTTCACTGTCTCTTCAACCGTGTTAGCTTCAACAAATATCGGCTGAAATCTCCTCTCTAAGGCTGAATCTTTCTCAATATGTTTTCGATACTCATCAAGAGTAGTCGCCCCAACACATTGAATTTCACCACGAGACAAAGCTGGCTTTAAAATATTTGAAGCATCAATCGCTCCTTCAGCAGCTCCGGCACCTACCAGAGTATGCATCTCATCAATAAAAATGATAACATCCTTAGAGCGCTTTATCTCTTCCATAACTGCTTTTATTCTCTCTTCAAATTGACCGCGATATTTTGTTCCGGCAATCATTAAAGCTAAGTCTAAAACCACTATTCTCTTTCCTCTTAAAATCTCAGGAACATCACCCTTAACTATATCTTGGGCTAACCCTTCAACTATAGCGGTCTTACCTACTCCGGCTTCTCCTAAGAGAACCGGGTTATTTTTAGTTCTTCTGGATAAAATTTGGATAACTCTTTCTATTTCAATCTTCCTTCCAATTACTGGGTCAAGTTTTCCTTCTTTAGTTAATTTAGTTAAATCTCTGCCAAAGGAATCAAGGGCTGGAGTTTTTGAAGCCGGTTGGTTACTACTTGTTCCACCAGGTTGAGGATGAGCACTCCCGCCTAGGAGAGTAGCTATCTCTTTCCTTATCCCCTTTAAGTCTACTCCGGTTGAAAGAAGAACTTGAGAAGCAACCCCCTCTTCCTCACGTAATAAACCTAGAAGTATATGTTCAGTCCCAATATAATTATGGCTTAGGCCCCGTGCTTCTTCAGCCGCAAGTTCTAAAGCTTTTTTTGCCCGAGGGGTAAAAGGGATCTCACCTAAAACTGAACCCACACTGCCGGATGAAACCAACTTTTCAATTTCAATCCTTAAGCGTTCTAGGTCTATTCCTAAATTCTGTAAAACAGCACAAGCTACTCCTTCACCTTCACGGACTAAACCTAAAAGTATATGTTCAGTCCCGATATAATCATGGTTAAATCTACGAGCTTCTTCTTTTGCTAAAACTAAAACTTTTCTTGCTCTTTCAGTAAATCGATTAAACATCTTCCTCTCCTCCTAACTTTTTTCTTAAAATTTCTGCTCTCATATAGTCTCTTTCTCTTTCTTTCAACGATTTCGACTCTAGCTTTTGTAAATGCGCTGGTTGAATGATAATAAAAAGGTTATTTATTATCTCCCGGCCTTTCCCCTTAGAAGATAAATCTGTATTTTTAATTATACCTAAATCTAGCCCTAAACACAAGATAGAAAGATGACTTAAGGCTTCACGACTACTAATTAGACGACTATTTCGTAAAGTACCTAAAGCCCTCCAAACATTATCTTCAAGGCTTATTCTGTGTTTCCCTAAAAGAACATTGCGAGCATCAGTTTCCTGAGCTTTGGCTTGGTTCACTACTCCGATCAAATTATCAATTAATTCTGTCTCAGAAAGGCCTAAGCTAACTTGATTAGAAATCTGGAAAAAATTTCCAAGTGCTTGCGTTCCTTCACCAAATAAACCTCGAGTAGTAAATGATATCCTAGTTAATAATTCTAATATCTTATTTATCCGCTTAGTAAGCGCCAGGGCTGGTAAATGCAGCATGCATGATGCCCGTAAAGCTGTACCAAGGTTAGTAGGGCAAGCAGTTAAATAACCTAAATCAGGTAAAAAAGAAAAAGAAATCTTCTTCTCTAAATCCTTATCAATCCCATCTAGTATCTGCCAACACTTTCTTAAATCAAAACCTGAAAGTATAACCTGAGAACGAAAATGATCCTCTTCGTTAATCATAATTGAGATCTTCTCATCCCCTGTCATTATCAAACCTTTTTCTTTGCTACTGACAGCATGCTCCTGACTTATTAAGTGTCGTTCAACTAAAAACTGACTATCTAAGGTGCTTAATTCAGCCATATTCACAAAAGTGCTGTTTTTTAACCTCTCCACTTGAGGGTAAGCTTCTTTTACTCTATTTAAAACTTCTGTTTTCTGAGCACTGCTTGCTCGAGAAGGAAAAGGTAAATCAGCAATATTGCGAGCTAAACGAATTCGTGAAGAAAACACTATCTCAGCCTCCGGCCCCTTGCCATTTAGCCAGCCATCTTTATTATTCAGGAGATACTCAAACATATAGTAGTTGCAA
>JAGLSH010000083.1 GCA_023135855.1 Candidatus Omnitrophota bacterium | reverse complement strand
CCCAAATACATCTTCTTCAGTCAACTCATCCGGCTCATATACCGGCCAATATAAATCCTTGGCTTCAGGATCACTCTTTTCTTCACTCTCCAGATCAGCAATAAGCTCATTTAACTCATTTATCTGCGCTTCAAGATCTGCCCCTGGCTCGACATCATTGCCAAGAATAGCTATTTGGGAATCAATCTGGTCAATAATTTCTTGATAAAAGTTAATTTTGGGAATAAGAAAATTATTAACTCTATCATCTATTTCGGCTGTTCTGGTTGCAATTTCACCCAAACGACTTCGAATCGCTGCTATTCTCTTAACGCAAGACTCATCACTATCGCGCCCATACCTCATACGACAGGTCCTAAGAAGTTCTGCAAGCTCAGCTTCCAATCCCACCTGTTCAGCCTCTAAAATGGTTTTTTCAGCATCTAAAAGAGCTTTCTCGGTTTTATATTTGTCACGTTCAGCCATATGAGGCAACTTGGAAGCTTCCAGCATAACCATTGAATTTTCCATTGAAACCAACAATGAATCAAGCTGAGCCTCTAAGTCATCTCGCTGAGCAATCAGGCTCGCCAAAAGAATACTGGCTTCAATTGAGCCGAGACTTAACTTTACAGTTCCGGCAGCAACACGGGTCTGATTATATTCGGGCTGGCGCTTGGCAATTTGATTATCGCCCCACATCCACATACCCATTATACCAAAGAACAAAAACAATCCTACAATAAAGATTACAGTAACCTCTAAGATTGCTTGTGATTTTCTCATTATTGCCCGGTCTCCCAACTTCTTTGTTTATTATCTGTTCTGTTTTGGGTGACTGTCGTTATTGGTTCCTCGTCAGAATCTCTTAAAGTGTATGTTAACTCCTCAACAACTCCAACATTTTGGATGGTCCTAATAATATCACCGGCTTCCACCTTGTTAAACACTCTAGCAATATTGGTATCATACTCAAAGACAATATCTCCTACCTCATCGTCCTCGTCTAAAGCTACCACTTGGTCATTAATCTGATAATAGAATCCTTTATTCGGTTTTTCACCAACATAGGGAACTGCCCAATGAACATAGCTTGACGCACTTAGATTTGTTCTTTTCCCGACAAGAGGAGCATTAATATCGACGTGCCTGCGGTCTTCTAAAGTAGTATAGCTAACTACGGCATTTTCATCATGGGCTTTTTTCAAAGCCTGGCGAAAATTGCTCATTAAGACATATTGTTCATCATTTAAGCTCTGGATATAGCCGACTAGAAGAGAAAAAATTATTAAGACAACAGTGCCTAAAATTCCTATTTCTAATACTGCCTGGGCTTTTCGGAAATGAATTATTTTCATTGTTCTTTACTTTCTTTTTCAGAAACCTCCGCCGGAACTTCGGCCCTCATCAGTTTGTTCAGGTGCCTCACCAGCTACCTCGTTGCCATCCTCACTCGCATAAGTAGCCTCAGGATTCTCTACGCCAGTTGGCACGGCTCGCCCGTAATCTATTTGATCTAAACTCTCACCCTCATGCTCCACCTCTTGAGCATAAGAACTTCGAGTGCTTACTCTGCTCATCCCTCCTGCGCCTTCAATCTTCTCTAAGCCATAAGTAAAGTTAACGTTTACGGTAGATTCCTCAGTGATAGGGTCACTTAAAGAAGCTAACTGCTTACTAGAAATAATATGATCGGTTAGGTTCTTTACTTTAGCCTGTATACTCCTACGCAAATAAGTATGCATTGTAACCAAACCTAAAGCTACAACAGTAATCAAAATTGCATATTGGAATAAGGCCTCCGCCTTCCTAAATCTTACCATAACCCCTACCCTATTAACCTTTTTTCTATTTAGTCTCCCCAATACTCTGAATCATAATCAGCTGTTTCATCCTCAGTAACCTTATTCTGAACTGTAGTGCTATCAGTGCTGGTTATTCCACTATTTAAGGTTTCACTAGTACTAGTGGTTGTTGAAACTGTTGTTGTGCCCGTAGTATTTCCAGGTGAGTACTGATCTCCAATATCATCAGCAGCGGATTTAAGTCTTCCCTGGACTCCTCTTTTTACATAAACCTGCATGGCAACCAAGGCGCCAACCACAACTGCAATTACCAGAGCATATTCTAAGGTACTTTGAGCTCTCCTCTTCAATAACATCCCTATACCTCCTCTAAATTAAATATTTACCTTTGTTATTCCTGCATAACCAATATATGACTCTGCTCTACACTGCTTGAAGTTACATCAATATCTTGTTCGCTAGTTTTAGCTAATGCTCCACCTTCTGAAGTAGTCGCAGAACTGCTTATGCTTGTTTCACGATCAACATCTGACAATCTCTGCTCAGCATAATAAGGTTCATATTGCTTGGTTGTACCCAAGATCACACCATCACCAGTAATATCACCACTGGCTTCAGTTAAGGCAATTCCAGCATCATGCATCTTTGCTTGTAAAGACCTCTTAATATAAACTTGCATCGCTAAGGCAGCACCCACAATCACCGATATCAGTATCGCATATTCTGCGGTAGATTGTGATTTTTTTAACTTAATTAACATTTTTCCACCTCCGTATTTTCACCCCTATATTATTAATAATCCTCTTTTTTTTATTCTCCACCACCTAATTGAGAACTAAATTTTGAAGTCATCCTATTCATGCTATCAGTAGCATCAGTAAAACTCTGCTCTACTGCTGGTTTAACCATAGTTCTAGCAGCGAATATGATCCCCGCAATAATAGCTGATAGAATAAGGGTATACTCCAAAATACTTTGCGCCCTTCTCTTGCGTCTCATCCTACTACACCTCCTTAAGCTATCGAATGCTCTCGCTTAATTCCGCCCTTACCTGGGCAAGGCGGGCATTCATTGCTCTTTGAATATATACTTTCATAGCCACCAAGGCAACTGAAATTATCATAATTAATGCTGCGTATTCAATAAAATTTTGAGCCTTCCTATTCATAATTTTACTCTCTTTCCAAAATTACATCAACACATTTATTCTGATGTTCAGAAAAGTTCCCCTTTATGTTAGACAAAAAACCTACAGCAGCTATTGCAACTACTACTATAGCAAAAATAATCATATACTCTAAAACAACTTGTGATTTTTTAAATTTTCTTTTTTCTTGTTTCATCCTTTGCTCCATAATAAAAAAAAGACCACACCACCTTCTTGAGAGACTATTCGGTGGCCCGGCCATTCCTTTGATAAACAATTCATGGAATCCTGGGTTTTGTGCTCCACTTTTAGTGGATTACCTTTTTCGTCGCCTCCCCTAGCAACCATCTAAATATAACATTTAAAACACTAGCATTACAAGAATATAGTAAGCAAAATCTACGTTTACTGAAAACGCTTTAAATCTACTGAATAAAGACCCTCCGTCCATCCAGGTAAAAACGCTCATTATTAAAGCGTTTTTTCACTTCTTTAGGTATTTTTTTAAAGCTAATTTTAATGTAATCTTTACCCAAAACAAAGTTACCAGCCTTGTTTTTAGGCTCCCAACCCCAAATCATCTCTTTAAAAATAACAGATAAGATTTGCCCAACTCTGCTAA
>JAGLSH010000082.1 GCA_023135855.1 Candidatus Omnitrophota bacterium | reverse complement strand
AAAAAACTTCTACAACCCCAATTTTATTACCATGTAATACAATATTTTCTGACTGTTTCCACTTAGTTACTTTAAAATTATCAGATTTAAATTCTTTGCCTTCGACCGTTAACCTTGCGCAAGTAATCTTTGGATACTGCCAGCCATAAGAAATTCTATCAACAGATCCTTGGAATATATCTTCTAACGTAATGTTAGGAATTTCAAACAATTTAGAAATATCATAAAGACACTTGATTTCCTTTACCCTCTCATTCAAGAAATGTAATAATTCTTGATTTTCCTTTTCTGCTTTCTTGCGTTCAGTAATATCTCGAACTGTTGCCTGTACAGTTTCTATATCTCCTAGTTGCATTTTAGTTAACAAAACAGTAGCAAAAAACTCACTTCCATTTAATCGCTTATGCTTCCATTCAAAAAATTTTGAACCACACGTTAACGCCTCTTTTATCATCGCCATAGATTTTACTGAAGATAATTGTCCCTCCGGTTGATACTTTGGGGATAATTCCCAAAGCCCCATTGATACAAACTCAGCTTCATTTTCAACCCCGAACATCTTAATTGTAGCTGAGTTTCCAGAAATAAACCTCCAATCAGGAGAAGCTAAAATCATAATTGCATCATTAGAATATTCATAAAGCGCCCTGAACTTCTCCTCACTCTCACTTAAAGCTGCTTCGACTAACTTACGCTCACCAATCTCTTTATTCAAATTTTCTATAGACGTAGTAGATATTTTTAAATTCTTAATCATCATATTAAAAGAATTAGCTAAATCTTCAAGCTCATCACTAGTGTTCACATCAGCTCTAACATCTAGATTTCCTTTGCCAATATCTTCTGCGATTTTACTCAGTTCTATTATCGGTTTTGTAAATATCCTACCGTAAACAAATCCTATGGGAATCAGAAACATAATCAAACCGAGCATAGGCAAAAACCTTTTCACAGCTAGTTCTTTTAGAGGTTTTAATACTTCGTCAGTATCTTGATCTATAAAAACTCTCCACTTGTGTCCATTTTCCAAAAAATTATGCTGTGTGATCTCAGCATAGGCCACAAATAGGTTATTGCCATGGTCATGCGGAGCTTTCAGCTCAAACCATTTTTCTGATTTATTAAGAACATTCTCGTGCTTATAGAATCTTTCTTCTTCTAAGGTCTTAAGTTCATGGTGATAAATAGCATAACCATCTTGGTCAACTACAACCGCGTGTCCACTCTCTCCAATTTTAAAATCATCTAAAAAACTAAATAACTCTTTACCAGAAAGAATAGCCTTAGCTACCCCTATTATTTTCTCTTTATCATCCTTTATTGGAACAGCAATAGCTATAGCCATTATATCGGCTGATTCGTCAAATTCTAAATTTCCAACATAAATTTTATCCTTATTAAAAGCAAACTTCCACCATTCTTTATCAGCCTGGTAGAAATCAGATGTTTTTCCTGATGTAGCAACTAAACCGCCAAAGCTATCAGTTATAAATAACTCCTTTATGTTTATCGCATTCTCAATAGCAATTTTTAGTTCAATGCTAGCCTCATTCTCAAGATATTCTTTTGTTAGGGAGCTATCCAAAGAAACATCAATCCACCTTTTATCCATATCAATAAAGTAGCTATTGACATCTTCAGGTCTCATCTCTGTATATTTTAAATTATGTTCAGCAATCGCGTTCTTCCATGCAGGGTCAGAGATAATAATTCTAATATCTTCTATCTCTTCGTTAAAATTTTTAGTAATAGAGATAGAAATTAATCTGGCTATCTCTTGGTGGTCAAGTCCAATAGTCTTTCGTAATAATTTGGTTTCTGTCATATATCCCAAAATTGTACTTATAGACATTACAAACACTGCGACTGTAATAATAAGCACAGCGGTCTTCGATCCAATTCCGCCTCTTATCTTAATCCTGTCTTCTTTAAAAAAATAATATTTTGTTATTCCAAAAAGACAAATCGCAATAATTATTGCGCAGATCATTCTGAAAAATTGAACCGGCAGGCCAATTAGATTACTAAAACTGGAATAATTAACCACTGAAGCCGGAAAAAACTCAGCTTTTGGAACAATAAAACCACTTAATATCCCATAAGCAACTATAGTAAAAACTACTATTGAAATCTCCAAGATAACTACCCTTGGTATTACATGCTTATCCACCTGTTTTATACTTAAGTGTAAAGCAAAAGCCGTTAAAAGCGTTCCCGGGATACAAATAAAATATCTTGCTACTGCTCCGAAAACTACTGTATCTTTAGTAAAAAAATATGCTCCAGCCCAAATTAATGCACAAACAGCCCAAAGAAAATTCAACCACTGAAGCTTATTGTTATTCTTGACGATAACTCTGGCTCCAAAAATAACTAAGAAAATAAATGAAATTGGTAAAAGGAATGTTCCGATTGTCTTTAATCCTTCAATATCGAAAGGCTCACCCTTAAGAATAAACAGATCAGCCCACTCATTTAGGCCATGAAGCAAGCCAAATAAACCCACCAACCAAAGATTATCTGAAAGCCCTAATAAATCTTGTTTCTTGGGTATAACAAAGATAAAAAGACCCATTAGAATAAAAGCTAATCCGTAAAAAAAATAAACATTAACCATTATTCTCCAGTTTTTTTCTCTCTATTCTTTTCGCTTTGTAAAACATTTTAATAATCTATTTTATATAGACAATTTAAGCTAGTCAAGGCTTTTCGCCCTTCTGTTTAGATGCTAATTTACCACCGGCCCGAAAAATTGCTTTCCAACCAAATTTACTCTTTATTTTATCGATAGCCTGATGCATCCTTTCCTGTTTTTCTTCGTCTTTCTCTTCAAAAAGAGTAGCTTGAATTTCACCAAAAGTAAAATTTGAAACCTTAACCCCAACCAATCGCACTTTTTTACCCTGTCGATCAAATTTATTCAAAAGTTCTTTTATAGTTTTATAAATTGTATCCATGAAATTAGTTGGCTTACTTAAAGTCTTAGCCCGAGTAAAGGTTAAAAAACCCTCTAATCTTATTTTTAAAGTAATAGTCTTTCCCTTAAAACCCTCTTGACGCAAGCGACCAGATACCTTCTCACAAAGGCTAATTAAAGCAGTATTAATTATTTTTCTATCTCCAACATCCTTAGCAAAAGTATACTCATTGCTTACTGATTTCGTCTCTTCTTCGGTTTCTACTTCTCTCTCATCTATACCATTAGCTAGAGCCCAAAAATATTCACCATTTTTACCTAATATCTCTTCTACTTCCTCTAAATCCTTCTTAGCTAAATCACCAATAGTCTTAATCCCTAAATTATTAAAGACAACCTTACTCTTCTTGCCTAATCCCCAAATTTTATCAATATCTAAAGGCCAAAGAAAATCAAGAACTTTACCGCATTTAACCTCAACTAAACCATCAGGCTTATCAATATCAGAAGCAATTTTAGCAACCATTTTAACAGGAGCTCGGCCTACAGAAGCAGTTAGCTTAGTCTTCTCCTTTATCCTACGTTTTAATTCCCTGCAAGTTTCCAGAGGACCTCCAAAAAGATGATGGCTCCCGGTTATATCTAAAAAAGCTTCATCAACGCTTATCATCTCTAGCTTAGGAGTAAATTCA
>JAGLSH010000081.1 GCA_023135855.1 Candidatus Omnitrophota bacterium | reverse complement strand
GAAAAGAAACCATAATTTAGATTTTCTGAAAGTTGCTTGTAGACATTGACTGACCAACTGCCATTAAAGGAAAAAGCAGCTTTTCCTTGGGCAAAAGCTGCTTCAGCCTCTTTGTTAGTTATGGTAGCTATATTAGAAGCTAGGATTCCTGAATCTTTTAATTTAGCAAATATTGAGAAGACCTTTATCCAGTCTGGGTCAGTATAAGGCACTTTTCCTTCAATTGTTTTTAAAAATTTATCCTCGCCCATAGTATTCATTGCCCATTCAGTGGCTAAGACATAGAGCAGCCAACTCTCTCCCCAACCGCAGATAAAGCCAGCCACAGAGGTCTTGTTTTTTATGGTTTGAGCAAAGGTTATGAATTCGTCTAAGGTTTTAGGGACTTTTTCAGGGTCTAAACCAGCCTCTTCAAATAATTTTTTATTATAAATAAATTGCATGATTGAGATATCAATAGGAACTCCATAAATGCCAGCAATAACATCATAAGCGTTATCTTTATTAAAGGTAACCATTTTTAAGGCTTGAGGATAAAAACTATCCTTCCACTTGATGTTTTCATTTCTTTGACTATCAATTTTTTCCTTCATATAAGATGAAATATCTAGAACATAGCCAGCCTTAATAAAAGATGATAAGGTTTTTCGTTCACCTAAGATTCCAAATATATCGGGAAGATTTTTTGCTCGAGCAGCAGCAATTACTTTTTGTGAATAAATATCGGGAGGAAAAAATAATTTAAATTCTACTTTTAGTCCAGTTTCTTGAGTATACTTTTCAGCTAATTCTGTAAAAGTATTTTCTCTGTCAGCCATCCAATGCCAGATAACTAACTTATCTTCTTTTGACTCTTTAACTGTACAACCAGCCAGAATAAGACCGATAAAGCTAACCAAACATATTCTAGTTAAGATTTTCATTATTACTTCTTATGAGTAGCTTCAATCGAAGATTACAGTCTTGTTGTTGTAGACTAGTATTTTTCTTTCGAGGTGCCAGCGAAGAGCCTGACTTAAGACCACTCTTTCTAGTTCTTGCCCTTTTCTTTTTAAATCTTCCACAGAGTCGCGGTGACTTATTTGAGCAGTATTTTGTTCGATAATTGGACCAGCGTCTAAATGTTCAGTAACATAATGACTGGTGGCACCAATAATTTTTACTCCTCTTTCATATGCTTGTTGGTAAGGATTGCTTCCAATAAACGCCGGTAAAAATGAATGGTGAATATTAATAATTCTATTTGGAAATTGATCAACGAATTGTTTTGTTAATATTTGAGCATAACGGGCTAAAACAATAGTATCAATGTTTTCTTTTTTAAGCAAAGAAATTTCTTTTTTCTCAACTTCTTCTTTATTTTTAATATTTTTTGGCAAATGAACAAATTTTATTCCAAAATTCTTAGCAATAGCTTTAGTTTTTGCGGTATTCCCAATAATCAAAGGTATTTGGCAATTAAAATAGTTTTCTTTATACTTTAAGAGAAGGTCATACAAGCAATGAGTAGAATGAGAAGCAAAAATCGCTATTTTTACTGGAGTATCGCTAAAATGAAGTTCCCAGTCCATATTGAATTTTTCAGCTAGGATTAAGAATTCTTTAATGAGTACCCTCTTGGATAGTTTAAAACCGTCTAAAGACCACTCAGTGCGCATAAAGAACGTATTAAACTGCGTATCAATATGTTGATCCGCGTGTTCAATATTGCCATTATTTTGATAAATGAAGTTAGTTATAGTGGCAGTAATGCCTTTTTGGTCGGGACAAGAAATAAGTAGAATGGCCGTATTCATCTCTATTTTCTTCTAAATTCCTGGGGAAGACGTTTTAGGGAGAGATATTAGTTAAATATTTGAAGTACTCTCCTTCAGTAGTAAGAATAATAGTTGTATTCTTATCTACAGTTGTGCTATATGTTTCTAGTGTTTTCAGGAAAGAGAAAAACTTAGAGTCCCTGCTGTAAGCGTCAGCATAAATTTTAGTAGCTTCAGCGTCAGCATTACCCTTGATTTCTTGAGAATGTTTGTAGGCTTTAGATAAAATTTCTTTTAGTTCCTTTTCAGTTTTTCCTTCAACTTCGGCACGAATACCTCTTCCTTCTGAACGATATTGTTCAGCAGCACGTTTGCGTTCAGCAATCATTCTTTCATAAACATTTTGTCTTACTTTTTCAATATAGTTTACTCTTTTAATTCTTACATCAATAAGTTCAATGCCATAACGGGGACCTAAATCGCTTTTTGCTTTTTTTACGATTTCCTCTCTAATTTTTTCTCGACCCATTTTTATTGTTGCCAGGGCTCCTTCGTCGATAAATTCGTCTTCTTGCTCCGCTTTTTGTTTTTCAATTAATTCACGTAATCTGTTTGTTGAACGTACAACTTCAAATGAATCTTGAGCAGTAACTGCATCACGAACAGCAGCGTCAATAATACCATCAAGTATTGCATGAGCGCCCCTTTCGTTAGCGACAGATTTAAAAAACTTTAAAGCATCAACTATTTGCCAACGGGCAGTAGTATCTATCCAAATGTATCTTTTATCTTTTGTTGGTATTTCGCTGGGAAAACCATCCCATTCTAATATTCTTTTTTCAAAAAAAGTAATTTTTTGAATAAAAGGAGCTTTTAAGTGTAAACCGGCAGAAGTTATAGGATCACCTATTGGCTGGCCAAATTGAGTAATTATCGCTTGTTTTCCTTCTTCGACAATATAAAAAGGATTACCGATTAAGATAAGGATTATAATAACAACAGGAATGATTAAGCTTAAATTTTTATTATTCATTTTCTAACTTTAGTAATGGTAAAATTCCTTTTTCCTCAGGGTCAAGTATGTATTTTTTACCGGCCTTGGTCAAGACATTCTCCATTTTTTCCAAATAAAGACGTCTTAGGGTTATTTCTTTAGCTTGAGAGTATTCTTTGTGCAGAAGAAGAAATCTTTTAGTATCACCCTGAGCTATGTTAATTTTCTCAAGGGCATATCCTTCGGCTTCTCTAATTCTTTTTAATGCTTCACCCTTAGCTTGAGGAATTTTTTGATTATATACTTCCCAAGCTTGGTTTTTTAGCTTTTCTCTTTCTTGTTTTGCTTGATTTACTTCATTAAAAGCTGGCTTTACTTGTTGAGGGGGGTTAACGTCTTGTAATTTAAGTTTAACGATTTGAATTCCAATTTTATAAGAATCAAGAATATCTTGCATTTCTTTTTGAGCTTGATTGTTTATATCTATACGTTTGGTAGTAAGAACTTCATTAAAAGCGTGGTTACCGACAATTTTACGCATTACTGATTCTGAAATATCGCGTATTGTTTTATCAACGTTGCGAACATTAAATAAAGCCATATATGGGTCATTTATTTTAAATTGGACAATCCACTCTAAATCTAAAACATTTAAGTCTCCACTAAGCATTAAGGATTCATCGTCGTATGATTTTTGGCTATAGACTGTTTTTACACCTGCAGATCGGGTTCGAAATCCAAACTCGCTGGTATAAATTTTTTCTACTGGTACTGGAATTGCTTTATCAATTCCAAAAGGTAATTTAAAGTGAAGACCGGGAGAAGTAGTTGCTATAAATTTACCGAATCGCAACAACACCCCTAC
>JAGLSH010000080.1 GCA_023135855.1 Candidatus Omnitrophota bacterium | reverse complement strand
ATTAAGCCGCCATACAATTGCGCTGCCAATAAATCCGGCACCGCCGGTTACTAAGATTCGCATCTTTCATCACACTTCCTTTCTAATCCTTCTATCCTTTGTTCCAATCGATGTAACACCTCAATAACTGGATCTGGTAGCTTGTTATGATCCAAGTCAACTCCACTTATTCGCTTAGCTGCCGGAGGAAGAATTATTCTTCCCGGTACACCTACGGCAGTAGCGTTCTCTGGAACATCTTTAACTACTACTGAACCAGCACCAATTCTTGCACCATCACCAATCACTATCGGGCCAAGAAGAATCGCTCCTGCGCCAATAACTACTTTTTTGCCAATAGTCGGATGTCTTTTGGTTTTCTCTAAAGAAACTCCTCCTAAAACTACTCCCTGATATATCAAGACATCTTCACTAATTTCAGCAGTCTCACCGATAACTACTCCCATGCCGTGGTCAATAAAAAATCTTCTACCAATTTTGGCTCCAGGATGAATCTCAACTGCAGTAAAAAATCGCCCAATTTGTGAAATAAACCGACCGAAAGTCTTGAACCCATTATGCCAAAGCAAAGATGAAAGACGATGCCACCAAATAGCATGTAGTCCTGAATAGCAGAGCACAATTTCAACCACACTTTTTGCTGCTGGATCTTCACGAAAAACTGTTTTAATATCTTCTTTTATCTTGTCTACAAATTTCATAATTTACCTCTTATTTCGGGGTTTTCCTCCCTTTTGGCAATACACCTAAAATAATCGAAAAACAAGCAAATGTCAAATATTTTATCAAGACTTTTTATTCTCTAAATAGCTTCTTAATTTCTTAAAAGCTTTTGCTCGATGACTAATTTTATTTTTTATAGATGATCGCAACTCGGCTACAGTTTTTTTATAATGGGTCAAGTAAAATACTGGATCATAACCAAACCCATTTTCACCCCGCGCTTGATCATAAACCCTCCCCCTTAATTTACCCTCAAAGACCTTAACTAACTCTTTATTGCAAACCAAAACTAAACAGCAGCGAAAAGCTGCCTGACGCCTTTTATAGGGCACTCCTTGCAAACTCCTAAGCAACTTCTTATTGTTTGACTTATAGGTTGCCTTAGGTCCAGCATACCTTTTGGCATAAATCCCTGGGGCTCCATTCAAATAGTTAACTTCTAAACCAGAATCCTCGCCTAAAATATAACTATCCTTATAATGTTTAGATACTGCTAAGGCCTTTTTGAAAGCATTTTCCTGGAAAGTCTTACCATTTTCTATTATATGGAATTTTTTTTCCAAATCATTCAAAGATATTATTGAAACTCTTAAACCTTTTAGAATTTCTTTTATCTCTTTGAATTTATCTTTATTTTTTGTAGCAACTATTAGTTTCATTTATTATTCTATTTATAAGTTTATGTGTTCATGGGTTTAAGAGTATATGAGGGTAATACGCTTTATCTCCCTCATCCACTCGTTAACCCATCTACTCATTAACCGAACAAACTATAATCCTGGTAAAATATCTTTAAATAAATCTCTTTCAATCTCAATTATCTCGCCTATTCCTTTCTTGGCTAATTTAAGAAAAATACTTAAATCTTTCTCTGAAAAAGATCCATTCTCCGCTGTCCCCTGTATCTCAATAAATTCACCGGTTGACTTCATCACAATATTCATGTCTACATCAGCCTGTGAATCCTCAAGATATGTCAAATCTAAAACATGTTCACCTTGATATAAACCTACGCTTATTGCTCCAAGAAGGCTATCTACACAAATCTCTTTAATCAAATCCTGTTTGTAAAGTTTATGTAGGCAATCAACCAAGGCTATGAACCCTCCAACAACTGAAGCTGTTCTTGTTCCACCATTAGCCTGAATAACATCACAATCAATTCGAATCGTTCGCTCACCTATTCTCTTTAAATTTACTACACTACGCAAAGAACGGCCAATAAGTCTCTGAATCTCCATATTCCTTCCCGATACCTTATCGCGCAATGTACGAGTATGGGTAGCCCTAGGAAGCATTCTATACTCAGCAGTAACCCAACCTTCTCCAGTGTTACGCAAAAACATTGGTACATACTTATCAGCAGTAGCTGTACAGATAACTCTGGTATTGCCTAACTCAATCAAACAGGACCCTTCAGCATACTTCATAAACCCTCTCTGTATATTAACCCGTCTTGTCTGGTTATTTTCTCTCTTTCCGTCACGTTCCATTTACACACTCCTCAATGAGACTATCCCTTTAGGGATTTAGTCGAATTGCCCCGAAGTCGCGTTTGATAATTGTCAAAGAGAATTATCAAACATCCTTTGCAACGAGGGATACATTAATAAATTAAATTCCCATAAATATCTCTGCCTTCGGCATCAATTCCAACAATTAAAGGAAAATCTTTAACTTCAAGTCTGTAGATTGCTTCCGGCCCCAACTCTTTAAAGCAGACTAATCTTTTACTTGTAACTCTCTTAGCCAACAATGCTCCGCAACCAGCCGGAGCAATAAAATAAATTGCCTTTTGTTTTTTAATTGTTTCTCTGATTTTTTTACTTCGTCTACCCTTACCAATTGTTGCCAGGAGACCTTTGCCCAGGAGCAGCTCAGTAAATTCATCCATACGAGAAGAGGTCGTTGGTCCACAAGAACCAATAATTTTACCCTTAGGGGTTATAGTTGGACCGCAATAATAAATAATCTGATTTTTTAATTCCAAGGGTAATTTCTTTTTATTCTTTATTAATTCAACCAACCTCTTGTGAGCTTGGTCCCGAGCAGTATAGATTACCCCCGAAAATAAAACTTCACTTCCAGCCTTTAACCTTACAACGTCCTTCTTGGTAAAAGGAGTTTTAATCTCTTTCATATTATCCTTTTGCGTTTATCCTTATCTCGGCACTTCTTAAGGCATGACAGCTTATATTAACTCCCACCGGTAAACCAGCAATATGAGTAGGTACTTTTTTTACTTTTACTGCTAAAGAAGTACACTTTCCACCTAAACCCATAGGCCCAATACCCAATCTATTAATCCGCTTAAGCAATCTTTTCTCTAAGTTACTTAAAGACTTGTCTGGATTTGGTTGATCAATTTTTCCCAACAAAGCTTTCTTTGCTAATAATAATGCTACATCAGAAGTACCACCAATTCCCACCCCAACAATAAAAGGTGGGCAACTTTCAGGACCAGCCGCTATTACACTCTCAACAATAAAGTCTTCTATTTGTTTAATTTCTGCTGTTGGGTTAAACATTTTTAAAGCCGATTTATTTTCACTACCAAAACCTTTAGGAAAAATAATAATTTTTAAACCCTTACGCTTTAGGGAAAACTCTAAATGATAAATCATTCCGGAGTAAGTTGGCTTTCCTCTTAACAAAGGGTCAACTACAGAAGGTCTTAGGCAATTCTTTCGATATCCATTAGCAACAGCAGTTTTTACTGCCTCTATTAAAGATGCGCTAACTTTAATATCTGATCCAGCTTCAATGAAAACTACTGGTAAACCAGTATCTTGGCAAATTGCCACCTTTTCAGCCTTAGCGATATTCGCATTATCCAAAATCCATTTCAAAGCCTGCTTTGTTTGCTTTTTCTTCTCTACTCTTAAATTCAGCTTAAGAAGT
>JAGLSH010000008.1 GCA_023135855.1 Candidatus Omnitrophota bacterium | reverse complement strand
GGTTTTGCAGACCGCTGCCTTACCAACTTGGCTACCACGCCACTATCTAACTTTTTACTTTCTTTTTTTAAAAAACTATAGACAGATTACTTTTTAGTTTTTACTTTAATTTTTCCGTCTCTAATCTCTTTCAAAGCATTATCTAAAACCTTCTCGCTAGGTTTTTCAATCAACACCTTCTCCCCATCAGCTAAAGCAATTGCTCTTTTTGCAGCTAAAACAGTTATCTTGTAAATTGACCCACTACTCGCTTCTAAAAGCTTCTCTAAGGGTATACTAACTCCACCCATTCTTACCTCCAAAATCCATTACATTAGCCATATTCTACTTACCCGAATCAAGAATAATTCCTTCTAATTCCTTTAAAGTATCTTTTATGTTTCTATTTGTTACCACATAATCGTAATGCTTGGAAAGTTGCACCTCTTCCTTTGCTAGTTTTACTCTTTTTTTAATTACTCCTTTATTCTCCTCTCTCTTTTCCATCCGCCTGTAAAGCTCTTTTTCTGACGGGGCAACAAGAAAGATCGTAGTTACTTTTTTAGCTGTTAACTCCTTCTTAAGGCACATTCCTCCCTTAATATCAATACATAAAATAAGGTTCTTCCCTGTTCTTTTAGCTAAAGAATAAAGGATTTTTGGCGTGCCATAATAATTCTCTAATATTTTTTGGCTTTCAAGAAAAAATTTACTTTTCTTTAATCTTAAAAATTCATCTTCCTCAATAAAAAAATAATCTTTACCATCTTTTTCCTGAGCTCGTTTGCTGCGAGTAGTAATAGTCACTCCCTTCATAAAATCTTTCTTTATTTTATCTCGCCCAAACAATTGTTCAACAATAGTAGTTTTCCCTGCTCCTCCTGGCCCTGAAATAACAAAAACTTTTGGATTTTTCATTCTATATTTTGCGCCTGTTCTTTTATTCTTTCTAAATAATTTTTCCCTTCGATTATCAGTAAAGCTAGATTTTTCTTTTTAGTTTTACTCGAAGCTGCGTTTAGCTCCCTTAAGATTTCCTGAGTTAAAAAATCTAGCGCCCTTCCTTGGGGTGCCCATTTTTTAGAATTAATTTTACTATCTATTTTACTAATGTAAAATAATGTTAAGGAAAGCTCTTCATCAATATCCTCTTTCCCATTTTCGCTTTTACTAATTTTAGGTTTTTGTTTTTTTATCTTTTCAACATTACTCTTTAACTTGTCAAGATTATCTTTTATTTCTTTTTTTATAGCCTTCCCCTCTTTCTCTTTAAATTTTAAAAACTTATTTAAAGCTTCATTTATCGCTACCGGTATCCATCCTGAATCTCGTCTTCCTCCATGACTTACAAATAGCGATTGTGGTAAGGTTAAAATATCACTAATATTAACCTCGCCCTTTATCTTATGATCTTTACTTAAAGATTTTATCTGAGTAATATAATGTGAAACGACCTTCTGGTCAACATATACTTTTTTGGCTTGCGGCTTAGCTGAAAAAATAAAAACTTCTACTTTGCCACGATGAACCCTTTTTTTAATCTCTTTTTTAATTCTCTCTTCCAATAGCATATCCTCGGCTGGTAAATTATGGATACAGATATCTAGATATTTAAAATTTGAGGATCGCAAAATCACCTGATCGGCTTGATCTCCTCCGCTTCTTTGTTTAGAAGCATAAGCAGTCATTGATCTCATACCCAAATCTCCTTGCTGTCATTTTCTTCAGATGTTTTTTTTGAAGGATAAAGCTTGCAAACAATTTCACCAGGACCAAACCACAATTTTATCTCTCTCTCAGCCTCCTCTACACTGCTTGAAGCATGAATTACATTCTCAAACAAACCAGTTGTCAAAATTCTTCCATAAGCACCTCTTATGCTTATCGGCTCAGCTTGTTCGGGATTAGTTGCCCCAGCTATAGCCCTAACTTTTTTTATAGCGTCCTCACCCCAGTAAACCAAAGGCATAACTCTATTTTCACCATGAAGTTGACCGGTAATATATTTAGCTAATTCTGGATAAAACGGCTCTTTTTGAAGATGGTGATAATGTTTGTTAGCTAACTCAATATCTACTTTTACCATTTTGGCTCCAATTATTTTTAGTTTACTTTCAGAAAGTCTACTTAAAATATTTCCAGTAAGAGACTTTTTTAATCCATCCGGCTTAATAATAACTAAAGTGGCTTCATTACTCATTTTCTATAAACCTCCCTGTAAATCTTACTTTAATCTTTTAATAATTCTTTCTAAGTCATCCAAGGTATAATACTCAACAACAATTCTACCACGATTTTTGCTTTTATTGAAGACTTTAACTTTAGTGCCTAATACTTTTTGAAGCCTCTCCTCCAACTCAATTATAAAAGGATCGCTTTTCTTTTTTCTCTTTGACACCAATCTAACTTTATTCTCTATTTCTCTGACTGACAGACCTTCTTTTAAAATTTGATAAAATATTTTTTCTTGGGCTTGTAATTTTTCCGCCCCTAAAATTGTTCTGGCCTGAGTCCGAGTAATCATACCCTTGCGCACGGCTTCCTTTATCTTCTCCGGCAATTTAAGCAACCTCAAAGTATTAACCACAGTTGTCTTATCTTTGCCAACAAATTTAGCAACATCCTCTAAAGAAAACTCAAAATCTTCGATCAATCGCTTGAAAGCATCTGCTTCTTCTATGGGGTTTAAATCTTGTCTCTGAAGATTCTCAACAATCGCTAAAACAAAAGCGTCTTTATCGTTTAATTCTTTAATAATTGTTGGTATCTCCTTGAGCCCCAATGACTTAGCAGCCTGGTACCTTCTTTCTCCAGCAACAATTTCATAGATTCCACCATCTACTTCTCTTACAACGATTGGCTGGATAAATCCTTTGTCCTTGATCGATCCGGTTAAATCTCTTAATTCTCTTTCACTTATTTCTTTCCTGGGCTGATGTTTGGCAGGTTTTATTTTGTCTAGTGACAAGCGAGTAAATTCTCGCGGCAACATTGCTGCTGTCTTCTTAGGAATAAGTGCATCCAATCCTCTACCTAAAACCTTTCTTTCCATTTTTCCTCCTAATTCTCCTGTTGCACCAGTTTAGTTATTTTTTACAATTTTCTATTAAACTTCTATAGTCTCTTGTTCCGTCTCTACTCTTTCTTTCAATACTTCCTGCGCTAAATTAAAATAAGCTTTACTGCCCACACATCCTGAATCATAAAAACATATTGGCTTACCAAAGCTAGGCGCTTCAGCAAGTTTTATATTTCGAGGTACAATAACATTAAATGTTTTTTTCTGAAAAAAATTTCTTACCTCTTCTATAACTTGTAAGGTAAGACGAGTACGGAAATCCCCCATAGTAAGGAGAACTCCTTCTATATCCAAAGAAGGTTTTAACCTTTCCTGAACTAACTCTATAGTATTAACTAATTTAGAAATCCCCTCTAGCGCATAATACTCACACTGAACTGGAATAATTAAACTATCAGAAGCCACTAAAACATTTACTGTAAGTAATCCTAAGGATGGTGGCGCATCAATAATAATATAAGAGAAATCGTCTTTTACCTCTTTTATCTTATCTTGTAATTGCATTTCTCTATTTTCAATATTTACTAATTCAACCTCTCCTCCAGTAAGAGAAATGTCTGAGGGGCTAATATGCAGGTTAGGCCATTCAGTAGGATAAATGCTCTCAGATATGCTCGCCTTACCCATAATCGCATCGTAAATTGAGTTCTTATCTTGGTTATTAAATCCAACTCCGGAAGTAGCATTTCCTTGAGGATCCATATCAATGAGCAACGTCTTTTTCCCAGCTAAACCTAAAAGCGCGCTTAAATTAATAGCTGTAGTGGTTTTGCCTGTCCCACCCTTTTGGTTACAAATACCAATTATTTTACCCATTTTTATTTACTTTGATTTTGCGTTTTCACGTGGAAACGCTAAATATGCCCATATTCACTACTTTTCCAAGCTTACGTTTTCACGTGGAAACTTAATCTATTTTAATACACTATAGGTAGTATTGTCAAGCTTTTTGTATTTACCTCTCGGAAACACATCTTTTTCTTGATCTTTCTAAAGCACTCTAAGCCCGTTTTCACGTGAAAACGCTAAATGTCTATATATTATCTGCATTTTTCAATTTCACTTTTTACATAGCCTCATAATAATCATAGAAGTGCTTTTTCTTTTAACTTATATTTTCACGTGTAAACCAATAACACTCTCACATTTACTTCTTGCTCTTGACTTGCGTTTCCACGTGGAAACGCTAAATACGCAAAGACACATTACCTTTTTGGTTTGCGTTTTCACGTGGAAACAAGAATACCTATAAATTTCTATTTTAGTTTTGAGCTTTAGACAGGCGCACTTGGTAGCTTAAAGTAAATACATTCTGGACAAGCCAATAAATAGTTAATGCTGCTGGAAATCCATAAAAGATAATTCCAATAAACACAGCAAAGAACAATCCCATAGACTTTTGTTGAGATGAGCCTGTAGAAGAAGACGTGGTAATTTTTTGTTGTGCTATCCCCATAGCCATCAGTAAAAGTGGAAGAAGATTTAAGTAATTCACAGGAGCTGGGAAAGGAAGAGACAAAAACCGATCTGGAGCAGCAAGATCTTTAATCCATAAAAAGCTAGCCCCTCTAAATTCTATAAAGCGATAGACAACCTGATAAAAAGCCATAATTACTGGTATTTGAAAAAATAGCGGTAAGCACCCTCCTAAGGGGTTTATCTTATACTTGCGATATAATTCAATTGTTTCTTTCTGAATCTTTTGAGGATTATCCTTATACTTTGTTTTTAATTCTTCTACTTCAGGCTGAATCTGCTGCATCTTCCTCATTGCTTTGCTACTCTTAGAAGTAAAAGGGAAAAGAACTAAAGAAACAGAAATTGAAAACAAAACAATACTTAGCCCCCAATTTCCAACAATCCCATGGAGGAGATAGAGGAGTTTTATCATCCACACAGCTATGCCGTGGAAAAAACCATAATACATAATTCCTTGCAGCCCAAATGGTTTCAGTTCTTTTTCAATTTGTGGCCCTATATAAAGGAAAGTCTCCTTACTTGGAGCCATTAAGTATAAATGGCTTTTTTTCTTGTCACTGTTCACCCACTTTAGACCATAGTCTCCTTCAAGCAAGGAAACAGCATAATACCTGTCTCGGGCACCTGCAAACTTTATATTGCTAAGATCACTATCTTTTATTTTTCTGGGTGATACTCTTTTTAACTTTTGGCCCTGAGAGTAGAAAATTTCTTGATATCTTTGGTCTAAAACCTTGGCGCTCAAATAGTTAGAGAATAAAACTATTGGTGATACTGGAGGAGGATCAAGCTTTATTTGTAAAACATAATCCTTAAACACAAACTCTTTCTTCTCTCCTTGCGGGCCTTTAAATTCAATAGCGTTCCTTTTAAGATTAAAAGTAAACTCTTTCTCTTTGTCCTCAGGTAAAAACCCTATATTTTGGAAAGGAAGCTCATACTCTTCCTCACCTATAGCTAATTTTTTGATATAACCACCTGCAGGAGAATACGTTACGATAAAATTGCCTACAGAGGCTTGTGGTAAGTCTATATTTTCTTCTTTTTCTTCTATATCTAAGGAAACTACTTCCTGGGAAACCCCAGAAGGAAGGACGTCAAAACCTACTTCCTTAGTTTGTTGTCTGCTATCTTCTTTAACGGCAACAGGTTGTGGAACAAACTTCTTCACCACATGCGAATAAACCATAAAAAACACAAGAGTTATAGAGAATGCTAAAAAAAGTCGTTTTTCCATATTATTTTACTGGGTCAAAGCCTCCTTTTACAAAAGGATTACAGCGAAGAATACGCATCAAAATAAGCTTTATAGCTTTAAAAAAAGGTTTTCTTAAAAAAGCTTCTTGGGCATACTCCGAACAGGTTGGGGTGTAAATACAATGTCGTGGTAAAAATCTTGAACCGGACCGGTATAACCCTATTAAGAAAAGGGCTATTTTCCTCATACAGTAAGCTTTTTTCGCCCCTTTGCTCTTCTTCTTTTTAGAATATTTCTTCCACCAGCAGTAGCCGTGCGAGCTCGAAAGCCTCTCTTTTTTTTGGCCTTGATCTTTGTTGGCGTTTTTAAGTTCTTTTTCATAGGTGAAATTTTAGCATATATTACCCTTGTGTCAACTATAAAAATGTTGCAAAGAAGTTTTATTACGGTATAATTATTTTCACCTCGTGGCTAGGTGTGAATAACTTGTGAATTTTGTGAACTCACTTTATTATGGCAGAACAAATTTGGCAAAGCTGTAAAGAAAAACTAAAGACTATTTTAGGGGATACCTCTTTCGATACCTGGATTGCCCCTTTAAATTTAAAAAAAATAACTCACTCATCATTGATTTTAGAGGCTCCCGATAGTTTCTTTAAAAACTGGGTTGAGAGCCGACATCTTCCTCAAATAAAACAATCATTAAAAGATGTCACTCAAAGAGATTTTGAAGTTACCTTTGATGTCAACCCTAACCTTTTAAAAAGAAAAACTACTAAAATTTTTAAAACAATCCAACAAAGTTTTCGCGAAGAACCCCAAGATTCTTTACGCTTAAACCGTCGTTTTACTTTTGACAATTTTATTGAAGGTGCTTCCAACCGCATGGCTCATGCTGCTTCGTTGGCTGTTTCAAACGCTCCTGGAAAATCTTATAATCCTCTTTTTATTTATGGAGGAGTAGGGTTAGGAAAAACTCATCTTATGCAAGCTATCGCTCAACACACCCTTTCTCTTGGCAACCATGTAAAAGTAAAATACACATCATCTGAAAAATTTACCAATGAACTTATTTTTTCTATTCGCAACCGATCTACTGATAAATTCCGCCAGAAACATAGAGAAATTGATATACTTTTGATTGACGATATCCAGTTTCTTGCTGGTAAGGAAGCTGCTCAAGAAGAATTTTTCCATACTTTTAATGTTTTATATGATCACCACAAGCAAATTATTGTTTCTTCAGATAAACCCCCCAAAGAGATTGCTAAACTTGAAGAAAGGTTAGTTTCTCGTTTTAATTGGGGTTTGGTGGTAGATATTCAGCTTCCTGATTTTGAAACTAGAGTAGCAATTTTACAAAAAAAGCTTGAAAAAGACCCGATAAAAATAGATTCTGACGTTATCCATTTTATTGCTAAAAATATTACCACCAACATTCGCGAGCTTGAAGGAGCTTTGGTTAGAATTATTGCTTATTCTCTTATAGAGAGTAAACCAATTACTTTAGAGTTAGCAAAAGAAATTCTAAAAGACATGGTGAAAGAAATATACCGTCGAGTAACCCCTTCTACCATCTTATCTAAGGTAGGAGATTACTTTGGTATATCCAAGGAAGATTTAAAAAAGAAGAAAAGAAATAAAACCTTGGTTGCTCCTCGTCAAATTGGGATGTATTTGATCCGGGAACTAACCGAATTGTCTTTGCCGGAGATTGGTGTTTTTTTTGGATCCAAACATCACACAACTATTCTTTATGCTTGTAAAAAAGTTCGCCAAGACTTAATAAAAAATGTTAAGCTTAAATTAACTATTGACACCCTTACACAGGAAATTAAGAACTTATAAAGAAGTTTTTAAATAAAATAGTTGTTTTTCTCTTTGGTTTTGATACAATAATCACCTCTTAACAAGATTCACAAGGTATACTACTGTTACTACTATGAAATTTATTATTAATAAAGATATATTAGTAGAGAACTTACAGAAAGTTCTTGGACCAACAACTACTAAGCAAAACTTCCCTATGCTTAGTAGTGTTCTTCTAACCACTACACAAAACACCTTAAAACTCACAACTACAGACTTAGACATAAGTATAATATCCTTGCAGGAGCTTGAGAAAACAGAGGTTGGAGAAGTAGCTATTCCAATGAAGAAATTTTTCTCAATTATCCGGGAACTTCCACCAGAGAAAATAACTGTTGAAAAAATCAAAAATCACCTCTTAATAAGGTGTGAAAAAGTTGAGTTTAAAGTGAACACATTAAATTCTGAAGAATTTCCTCAAATTCAAGAGAAAAGAGGGGTGTCGTTGATTAAAATAGACTCTCAAGAATTAGGGGAGATGATCCGGTTAACTTCTTTTTGTGTCGGTCATGAAGAATCCAACTATGTGTTAGGAGGAATCTTGTTTGAAATAGAGAAAAACACAATAAAACTAGTTTCTACCGACGGAAAGAGATTGTCTTTTATCCAAAAAAAGTTACCGCCTAAGCAGCCAGAGGTAACTTCAAAAATATCTTTTATTCTTCCGATAAAAGCAGTGAATGAACTTCAAAAATTAATAAAAGATAAAGCGGGGGAGGTGTATTTGTCTGTAGAGGAAAACAGGGTGGGTTTTGATTTTAAAGAGACTCATTTTGTTGCTCGGCCAATAGAAGGAGAATTTCCTGACTATGCACAATATATTCCTAAAGAAGGAAAAGACAAGCTTGTTGTTGATAGGAAAAAACTACTTTTTGCATTAAGAAGAGCTAGTCTACTTTCAACAACGGATTACCAAGGGGTGAAGGTAGAGCTAAAAAAAGATCACTTGAGTGTTTACAAGAATACACCCCAACTAGGAGAGGTGAAGGAAAAGATAGATGGAAGGTATACTGGGTCCCATCTTGAGGTGGGGTTTAACCCTACCTACCTAATAGATGTTCTTAAGAATTTAGGGGACGAAGAAGTGTGTATTGATTTTTTTGGTGCTGACAAACCAGCTGTGTTGAGAAAAGAAGGGTATATATATCTTCTTCTCCCAATGAAATCATAATGTAATATGGCTATACATATAAAAGATTTAGTGGGGAGGTTTTTAGCTGAGAAAAAAGAAGAATACAAAGAAAAGGAAAAGATTCAGCAGGTGATAGAAAAAATTGTAGACCTTGACTTGCAAGGAAGCGTTTGTGTCAAGGGGGTCTGCAAGGATGAAATTATTCTTTATTCACCTTCTTCAAGTTTTAGTTATGATTTTAAGTTAAAAAAAGAAAAAATACTTGCAGGAATTAGGAAAGAGTTTCCAAGTATTAAAAATATAAAAATAGAGATAGGATAAAAATGAGCAAAGAACAAAAGTACGACGCTACAACAATCCAGGTTTTAGGGGGAATTGAGGCTGTAAGGAAACGCCCGGCGATGTATATCGGAGATACTGCTGTAAGAGGATTGCATCACCTGGTCTATGAGGTTGTTGACAATTCGATTGACGAAGCCTCGGGAGGGTATTGCGATAAGATAAAAGTAACCATTCATAGTGACAGCAGTGTTTCAGTGGAAGACAACGGAAGAGGTATCCCAGTAGGGATTCATAAAAAACTAAAGAAGTCAGCCCTGGAAGTTGTTCTTACTACTCTTCATGCTGGTGGTAAGTTTGACCATCGAGTTTACAAGGTCAGCGGAGGATTGCATGGAGTAGGAGTTAGTTGTGTAAATGCTTTGAGTGAATGGCTAGAAGCAGAAATCAAGAGAGATGGGAAAGTGTATCACCAGAGTTTTGAATGTGGAAAGAGCAAAACCAAGGTAAAGGTAATTGGTAAGGCAAAGACTACTGGAACAAAAATCACCTTTAAACCTGATGAGAGTATATTTTCCGTTAAGGAATTTTCTTTTGATGTTCTTTCTCAAAGATTAAGAGAATTAGCTTTTTTAAATAAAACCATAGAGATAGTTCTTGTCGATGAAATAAAAGATAAAACAGTTGTTTTTAAATTCAAGGGAGGAATTATTTCTTTTGTTGAATATCTTAACCGCAACAAAGATCCTTTACATAAGAAAATAATTTATTTTCAAAAAGAAAAAGATGGGATTGTTGTTGAAGGGTCGCTTCAGTATAATAATGGGTACAAAGAAACAATTTACTCTTTTGCTAACAATATAAATACTATTGAGGGTGGGACCCATTTGAGTGGGTTTAAAACTGCGCTTACCCGAGCCCTTAATCAATACGCTAAAGGGAAAAAGCTCCTGAAAGATTTAAATAATATTTCTGGAGATGATGCCAGAGAAGGTATTTGTGCGGTTGTAAGTGTGAAAATACCTAACCCGCAATTTGAAGGTCAGACCAAAACAAAACTAGGAAATTCTGAGGTTGATGGATTGGTGAATTCAATTGCTTTTGAAGCTTTAAGTGGGTTTTTTGAAGAGACACCAGGGGTAGTAAATAAAATAGTTCAGAAGGCAGTTTTAGCAGCAAGAGCAAGAGATGCAGCAAGGAAAGCTCGTGATTTAACCAGAAGAAAAGGAGCTCTAGATTCTGCCAACCTACCTGGGAAGCTTGCTGATTGCTCAGAAAAAAATGCTGAATTTTGTGAAGTGTATATAGTTGAGGGGGAATCTGCTGGAGGGTCAGCAAAGCAGGCACGAGATAGAACTTTTCAGGCAATTTTACCGATAAAGGGAAAAATACTTAATGTTGAAAAAGCTCGCTTAGATAGAATTTTAGGGAGTGAAGAAGTGAGAACCATTATCTCAGCACTAGGGACAGGGATAGGAGAAGAGTTTAATGCAGAAAAATTAAGATATCATAAAGTTATAATAATGGCTGATGCTGATGTTGATGGGTCACACATACGCACGCTGATATTAACTTTATTTTACCGACATATGCTGGGGCTGATAGAGAACGGGAATATTTTTATTGCTCAGCCACCGCTATACAGACTAAAAAAGAAAAATTATGAAGAGTATATTCATACAGAAAAGGAAATGAATGATATTGTTCTTTCTTTAGGGACTAAAGTAGCAAAATTAAAGAAGGCAGGGAAGGGGGAAAAAGTTTTTTCTCAGAAAGACTTAGAAAGAATCATAAAGCAAATTATAGTTGTCGAACAATTAGAATTGTCTCTAGAAAGAAAAGGGGTCCCTTTTAAACAATACGTAGAGGCAGTGGATATAAGGAAGAAAAAATATCCGGTTCACAAAATAGCAATTAACCAAAACCCAATATTTCTTTTTAAAGAAGATAAGTTAGCTTCCTATGGTTCAATTGAAGAACTTGACCATATAGAAATATATGAGTCCCACGAGATAAAGAAAATTAATGAAGAGTTTTTAAAGCTAGGGATTTCTTTGAAAGAGTATTATGTTCAAGAGAAAGATATTTTTAGTATAGCAAGCGAAGATGGAGGGGAAGAAATTAAATGCAACTCCTTAAAAGCTGTTCTTCAACAGATAAGAAAACTAGCTACCAAAGGAATGAGTATCCAGCGCTACAAAGGATTAGGAGAAATGAATCCTGATCAGCTATGGGAGAGTACAATGGACCCAGCTAAAAGAACGTTAGTTCGGGTAACCTTAGAAGATACTGTAGAGGCTGATAGAATATTTACTATTTTAATGGGGACTCAGGCTGAACCAAGAAGAGAGTTTATCCAGGCCTATGCTCACGAAGTAAGTAATTTGGATGTGTAAAAATGAGTGAAGGAATTCAAGAAAGAATAGTAGATAGGTATTTAGAAGAAGAGATGAAAGAATCTTACCTGTCTTATGCTATGAGCGTAATTGTAGGAAGAGCTCTGCCCGATGTCAGAGACGGGTTAAAGCCAGTACAAAGAAGAATACTCTATGCAATGCATGATCTGCATTTACGGTTTAGCCAACCCCATAAAAAATGTGCAAGAATAGTTGGAGAATGTTTGGGTAAATATCATCCCCATGGTGACAGTGCTGTTTATGAAGCTTTGGTTAGAATGGCTCAAGATTTTTCTTTACGCTATCCCTTGATAAATGGTCAGGGTAATTTTGGGTCAATTGATGGTGACCCACCAGCAGCTATGCGTTACTCTGAAGCCAGAATGGCGAAGATAAGCGAATATATATTACAAGACATTGAGAAGAAAACTGTTAATTTTTTCCCCAATTTTGATAATTCGTTAACCGAGCCTGAAGTTTTACCTTCTATTCTGCCGAACATGATGCTTAATGGTGCGAGCGGTATTGCTGTTGGTATGGCCACAAATATTCCGCCGCATAATTTAGAAGAAGTCTGTAATGCCCTAGAGTATTTAATTGATCATCCTAAATCCACTGTTAAAGATCTCTATAAATTTGTTCGCGGTCCTGATTTTCCCACTGGAGGAACTATTTGCGGAAGAAGTGACATTCTCAACATGTATAAAAAAGGACGTGGCAAGTTAACGGTAAGGGCTAAGGCTAGGATTGAGCATGATAAAAATAAAGAGAAAATCATTATTAATGAAATTCCTTACCAATTAAACAAAACAACTCTTCTAGAGCAGATAGTTAAATTAGTTAACGACAAGAGAGTAGAAGGAATCTCTGACCTAAGAGATGAATCAGATAAAGAAGGAATAAGAGTTGTCATTGAGATGAAGAGAGATGCACAAGCTGACGTAGTTCTGAACCGTCTTTATAAACACACTAGCATGGAAACTACTTTCGGCGCTATTTTTCTTTGCTTAGTTAATAGAAAGCCTCTGACTTTAAATTTAAAAGAGATGCTTTTTCATCATATTCATTTTCGTAAAGAAGTTATTGTGAAACGCGCGCGATTTGAGTTAAGTAAGGCTGAGCATAGGGCTCATATATTAGAAGGTTTAAAAATAGCTCTTAACTTTCTAGATCAAGTGGTGGCAATAATAAGAAAATCTAAAAGCCCGGCTGAAGCCAAAGAAGCTTTAGTAAAAAAGTTCAAATTAAGTGAAATTCAGGCTCAAGCCATTTTAGAGATGCAATTGCAAAGGCTTTGTGCTTTAGAAAGGAAGAAGATCGAAGAAGAATATTTAGGCCTTCTTAAGCAGATAGAGCATTTAAAAGGAATATTAGCTTCTGAGAAAAAACAAGAGAATTTAATCAAAGAAGAACTTAAAGAAATAAAAGAAAAGTTTGCCGACAAAAGACGTACTAATATTGTAGCCCAAAAAGAAGAAATTGAAGTTGAGGATTTAATAATCGACGAAGAGATGGTTGTTAGCATAACTGGGACAGGCTATATTAAAAGTGTGCCGATTACTACTTATCGTCAACAGAAAAGAGGAGGCAGAGGGGTAGCAGCTATGAGTACCTCGGATGCTGACTTTGTCGAACAATTATTCGTAGCTTCGAGTAAAGATATACTTTTATTTTTCACTGATCAAGGAAAGGTATACCCTTTAAAGACTTATGAGGTACCTACTGGATCAAGGACATCTAAGGGGAGAGCAATAGTCAACGTATTAAGCCTTTCTAATAAAGAAAAAATAACTACAGTTCTTTCAGTCGATAAATTCGACGAGGAGAAATTTATTTTCATGGCAACCCAGCAGGGAATGGTCAAGAGAACATCTCTAGGGCTATTTTCCAATCTTCGCAAAAATGGCATTTGTGCAATAAGTTTAGCCAAGGGTGACAGTCTTATAGGGGCAGTCATTAGTGGGACAGAGGAAGTTATTTTAGCTACTCAAAAAGGACTTTCAATAAGATTTAAGAGTGAAGACATAAGGCCAACTGGCAGGCAATCACAAGGAGTTAGGGGGGTAAGATTAGGGAAAAGCGATGTAACCTTAGGGATGGTTTTAGTAAAAGAATCCTTAAAAAAAGAAAATGCTCAGCTTTTGACTGCCACTGAAAATGGATTTGCCAAAAGAACGCTTATTCAAGAATACCGACTCCAGTCTCGAGGAGGGAAAGGGGTAATAAATATAAAATTATCACCAAAAATTGGTGAAGTAAAAGCTTTAATTCTAGTCAGACCAGATGATGAAGTTATGTGTATTACTCAAAAAGGTATATTAATCAGAGCCAAAGTTCAGGGGATCAGAGTTTCCGGGCGGTCTACCCAAGGAGTAAAGGTGATTAATCTAGAAAAAGGTGACAAGCTCTCTACTATAGCTCATATTGCTCCTGAAGAATAGAAAATAATCCTGAAAATGCTAATTGCTAAGATAATTAGTTCTTTAGAAAGTTTATTGACAAATTTACTTTATAACTTAAAATAGAAACACTTTCGACCCCATCGTCTAGCCTGGTTCAGGACATCGCCCTTTCACGGCGACGACGCCGGTTCAAATCCGGCTGGGGTCGTTTTTTTATTTTTATAAGAGGATAAAAATGGAAGAGATAAAAAAGGAACAAAAGAAAAAACCTTTAGGACTATTAATTTTAGGTGGACTTAACTTTATAGTCTTAGGAGTTCTTTCTTTAGGTTTTTTTTCTATTGTTTACATTAATCCTTCTTCAGAAACGGCTAAGGTTTTATTGATTGAGTTTAGCAAAAATATTCCCGACCAAGCTTTAAGCATAGAGCAATTCAAAGCAGTTATCTTATCGCAAATAATCTTAGCTGGCATATTCTTGGCCTCAGGGTGGGGGATTTTTAACAAAAAAGAGTGGGGTCGCCGCCTAACTCTTTATTTTTCTTTTTTTATGGTTATTTTAGCTGCGGTATCAGTTATTTTCCAGCCAGGAACAATTAATAGTGCCCTTCTGCAAGTAATATATCCAGGCATACTTATTATTTATTTTACTAATAAAAATATCGAAAAAGTATTTGTTCCTTCTCAGGAAAAAGTTGAGACCGAGGAGAAAGAATAATGTGTGGGATTTTTGGATATGTGGGTGAAGGGGCTTCTTTTTCTTCGTTAATTGGAGGATTGTCGAAGCTAGAATATAGGGGGTATGATTCCTGCGGAGTTGCCGCAATAGACAACCAGAAACTTTTCTTAAAGAAACGAGCTGGGAAAATCCAAAAGTTAAAGGAAGGATTAGGAGAGAAGATGAACAAAAAGACCTCTCTTTGTATTTTACATACTCGCTGGGCAACTCATGGTAGGCCGAATAAAATTAATGCTCATCCTCACTTAGATAGTCAAAGAAAAGTTGCTCTTGTTCACAATGGAATTATTGAAAATTTTCTTCCCTTAAAAAATCAATTAATTAAAGAAGGGTATAAGTTTTTAACTGAGACTGATACCGAAGTTATAGTTTGTTTGATTGAAAAATTTTACAAAAAATCTCTTGAAGATGCTGTTCTTAAAGCAATAGCTAAGCTAAAAGGGTCATTTGCTTTAGGAGTAATTTCTCTTGATCAGCCGGACAGAGTTATTGCTGTTAGAAAAGATAGTCCTTTGATTATTGGTTTGAGCAAAGAAGGGAATTTTTTGGCCTCAGATGTACCAGCCTTACTTTCTTTTACTAAGAAAGCAATCTACTTAAAAGATCAAGAGCTAGCAATCTTAGAGAAAGAAAGAGTGAAAGTGTTTAATTTCCAAAAGAAAGCAGTGAAAGTAAAAGTAGAAGAGATTAAGGTTAAGGCTGAGGAGGCAGAGAAAAAAGGTTATGAGCATTTCATGCTTAAAGAAATCTTTGAGCAACCAGCAGTTTTGCGAAAGATTTTGTTTTTATATTGCAAGGGTAAGAATGTACATTTCTCTAGCTTTAAGCTTAGAGATGAGTACTTAAAGAAGGTAAAGAAAATTTTTATAACTGCTTGCGGTACAGCTTATCATGCTGGATATGTGGCTAAATATTTTCTTGAGAAGTATTGTGGAGTCGTTGTTGAGATAGATACTTCTTCGGAATTTCGCTATCGAAAGATTAAATTAGGGAAAGAGGACTTACTTTTAGCTATTTCACAATCCGGTGAAACGGCTGATACTCTAGCCGCAGTAAGAGAAGCTAAAAAGTGCGGAGTAAAGGTTTTAAGTATTTGCAATGTTGTAGGCTCAAGTTTAGTTAAAGAGAGTGATGCTATTATTTCTACCTTAGCTGGCCCTGAGATTGGGGTAGCTTCGACCAAAGCTTATATTGCTCAGGTTTTTTGTCTTTATTTATTTTCTCTTCATTTAGCTAAACTAAAGAATACAATAAAAGATAGAAAGATACAGGAGATCTTAAGTGGCCTAAAAAAAACACCCCATTATCTTCAAGAGATTTTAAACGATAGCCGAAAGATTAAAAGGACTGCTAATAAATTTTCAAGATTTGGTTCATTCTTATTTTTAGGGAGAGGTATAAATTATCCTTCGGCATTAGAAGGAGCTTTAAAATTAAAAGAGATTTCTTATATCCCAGCTGAAGGTTATCCAGCTGGAGAGATGAAGCATGGACCGATTGCCTTAATTGATGAGTATCGAGCAGTTGTTTGTATTGCTCCCAGAGACCAGCTTTACGAAAAGATGGTTGCTAATATGCAAGAAGTGAAAGCAAGGAAGGGAAAGATTTTAACAATATTAAATAATGATGATAGGGAGGCAAGCACTTTAAGTCGTCAAATACTTTATATGCCTAAAGTTACAAACCAAGACTTGAGTCCCTTTTTAGTAGCAGTGAATTTACAATTATTCGCTTACTTTGTAGCCAAAAACAGAGGATGTGAAATAGACCAACCAAGAAATCTTGCGAAATCCGTTACCGTAGAATAGTAATCATAAAACAATATGTTGTATATAGTAGCTACCCCAATTGGAAACCTAGAGGATATCACCCTAAGAGCTGTTCGCATTTTAGGAGAGGTTGAGCTTGTTTTAGCTGAAGATACTCGTAAAACTGGAATGCTTCTAAAGAGATTAAGTATAAAAAAAGAATTGATTAGTTTCTACGAACACAATGAAGTAAAAAAGATACCTTCAATCATTGAGAAGCTAAGAGAAGGAAAAGACATCGCCATAGTTTCAAGCGCAGGGACTCCAACTATATCAGATCCAGGATATAAATTAATAAAAACTTGTAGAGAGGAAGGAATACCAATTACTTCTTTGCCTGGCCCAAGCAGTATTATTAATTGTTTGGCCTTGTCATCAATATCTCACGATAAGTTTGTTTTCTTAGGGTACATGCCACGGAAAAAAAGTGCTCAGAAAAAGTTACTAGAGAAGACAAAACCATGGGGCATTAATTTAGTATTTTTTGAGTCTCCTTACCGAATTTTAAAATCATTAGAGTTGATAAAGAAAAGTTTAGGGGAAGTTCGGTTGATTATTGCCAGAGAAATGACTAAAAAGTTTGAAGAAGTCCTTGAAATGGAAGTAAGCGAAGCTATAAGCTATTTTAGTAAAAAAGAGCCTAAGGGTGAGTTCGTTATGGTTATAGATAATAGGGAGCCTAACCCAAAAAAGAAGTAGCTAGAAAAGCTAAATCAGTAAAAGGATTTTCTGAGGAATGTAGACTGTAATCATAAGTGCGACAGTTAAG
>JAGLSH010000079.1 GCA_023135855.1 Candidatus Omnitrophota bacterium | reverse complement strand
TTTGCCAACATGAGTAGTCCCACTATGAATTTTTTTCAATAAAGGCAAGAGCAATTCACGAAAAGTCTCATAACATTTTCCGCAACCTAATCTCCCCTTTTTCTTAAAATCTTCATACTTAAATCCACAAGAAGGACACTTGGTTAGTTGATGCTGCACAGGTAAATTACCTACCATATCAGAAAGACTACCAAGAAAACCAGATATATTAAGATGTTTATTTAATTGATCAGCCTTAGCCTGAGCACAAATTTGACAAATATGCAACTCAACAACCTTATCATTAATAATCTCTGTAAGGTGAACTGTAGCATTATTTTTATTGCAAACATCACAAATCATAATTAAATAGTATTAAGTTTTAAGTTATAAATTTTCCAAAATCTACCTATAACTTACTTGTGCCCGTAAGAGTATAACTTACTCCCTTAGTTTTAACTAGTTTTTTAAATTCTTTTGTTATCGCCTTGGTAGTCTTACCCGGCTTGCCATTACCTATTATTCGACCATCAACTTTTACTACCGGAACAATTTCAGCAGCAGTTCCAGTTAAAAAACACTCATCACTGATAAACAATTCATGACGAGTAAGCACATGTTCATGGGTAGATATTTTATTCTTTTTAGCAATATCTAATACTGTATCTCGAGTAATGCCTCTTAATGTCCCCATACATTGAGGCGGAGTATAAAGTTCTCCTTTTTTAACTACAAAAATATTATCTCCTGTACACTCAGCAACATAACCTAAATGATCAAGCATCAAAGCTTCCTGACACCCAGAATTTATAGCCTCTATCTTAGCTAATATATTATTCAAATAGTTCAAGGACTTAATTTGAGGATTTAGGGCCTCGCAAATATTCCTTATAGTCGGAACAGTGACTATCTCCATCCCTTTATCGTATAATTCTTTTGGATAAAGAGCTATAGTGTCAGTAATTATAACTACTGTCTCATTGCCCCTACATTTTCTAGGATCTAAACCTAAATCACCTTTTCCTCGGGAAACTATTACTCGAACATAAGCGTCTTTTAAGCGATTGGCTTTAAGGGTTTTGAGTATCGCCTGAATCATCTCTGCCTTAGTCAGAGGAATTTTTATCATAATTGAGTGAGCTGATTCAAATAACCGATCAATATGCTCCTTCAATTTAAAAACTAGGAGACCATAGGAACGTATTCCTTCAAAGACACCATCTCCATATAAAAATCCATGGTCAAACACTGAAACTTTTGCATCTTCTTTATCTACTAATTTTCCGTTCAAATAAATCTTCATTCTTTACCTCCTCAATGAGACTTACGTTTTTTCAAAGAAAAAACGTGTAGTCGAATTGACCCCGACGAGTTGCCAAAATTGTCGTAGAGAATTTTGGCATATCCAGCGAGTCGGGGTTATGCCTCCATTCTATTCTATCTCACCATCTTTTATAAATATTCTATCCTTAGCACATTTAGCTAATTCTGAATTATGAGTAACTAAAATTATTGTTTTATTCTTTTCCTTATTTAATTTATCTAATAAAGACACTACTCTTTCCTGAGACTCTTTATCTAAATTACCAGTAGGCTCATCACAAAGAATAACTTCAGGATCATTAACTAAAGCTCTAGCAAAAGCTACTCTCTGTTTTTGACCTCCACTCAATTGCGAAGGGAAGGCCTTCTTCTTATTCTCTATTCCTAAGTATTCTAACAAGTCTTCTATAGTTTTTAAAGAATATTTTCGTCTATTTAAATCTAGAGCTAAGGTAATATTTTCAAGAACATTTAACTCATCTATAAGATGATAAAACTGGAAAACAAACCCAATATGTTTATTCCTCCATATTGAAAGTTCTTTATCTCTCATTTTATAAATATTTCTACCTTTAAAAAGTACTTGTCCCTTAGTAGGATGATCTAAGCCACCTAAGGTATGAAGCAAAGTAGTCTTACCTGCCCCGGAATGACCGATTATGGCCAAATAATCTCCAGAATCAAGAGATATTGTCACCTCTTTTAAAGCATGAACTGTCTCTTGACCGCTACAATACTCTTTAGTTAAAGAATTTACTTTAAATAACTCACTCATAACGCAAGGCCTCAGAAGGCTGCAATTTAGCTGCTTTCATTGCCGGAAGCAAACTAAAAATAAACGATAATACTATCCCAACTAAAATAATTAAACCAATGTCTTGAAGCTTTATTGCCATTGGTAAATATTCAATATAGTAAATCTCCTGAGGTAGCTTTATAAAGGGAAATTTCTCCAAAACAATGCATAAACCTAAACCTAAAGCTGTGCCTGATAGGGTACCAATAAAGCCTAGAAGCAAACCTTGTAAACTAAATATTCTTGCTATTCTCTTGCGAGTAAATCCTAAAGATTTTAAAACTCCAATGTCTTTAGTCTTCTCAGTTACCCCTACAGTTAAAGTAGCAAAAATATTAAAAGCAGCAACTAAGATTATTAAACTTAAGATGATAAACATTACCACTTTCTCTAATTGTAGGGCTGCGAAAAAAACTTGATTTGATTCCATCCAAGTAGATACAAACACACCCTGATCAAACTTAGCTAATATTTTATTCTTTACCTCTTTAGCTTTATAGGGGTCACTAACTCTTACTCCTAAGAAAAGAAGATAATTGTCAGAAAGACTTTTGGCTCGTTCTAAATCAGTAATAAGAAAATTGTTATCAATATCATAAAGACCAACTTTAAAAGATCCTCTTACAGTTGCTTCTTCTAAACGCAATTTTTTCTTCAAAGGATAAAACTCTATTGCATCTAAAATGAAAAATCTTCTTCTTAATCCTTCACCAACAAAAAACCCTTCAGAAGCAGTTTCTCTGGTGATATATTTGTAAAGAGCTTCTCTTTCTTCTTTATCTTGAAAGTCAACTCCCTTAACTGCCAATGGCATAACTAAATTATCAAACTTGGCAAAAACTTGGGTCTGAAGAGATACTGAAGCTGTTTCTATGCCTTCCCAAGTCTCAATCTCTCCTTCAACTTCGGCCAATTGTTCTTGATCTACACACTCAATAGTTAAATGCTGATTAAAACGCATTAATCTATCCATTAAGTCTCGATCAAAACCATTCATTACTGATATGACTACAATCAAAGTAGCCACACCGAGAGCAATGCCGAGACAAGAAACAATTCCAATAAAGGAAATATGTCTAGTTTTCCCGCGAAAAAGATAGCGCCATGCCAAAAATAGTTCAGGTATCATTAGATAACGGTTTACCCCATTAGAGATAAGAAACACTTTAACCTGTTCTTCAGGTAACGTTTACCCATCCCTGACTTTAAATAGACTTCTCTAGCTCATACATCTTGTTTATTAATGCATTCTTCATGGTATATTAATTTAAAAGGACCTCGTCCTTTCGTAGAGAATGTTTTACCATTATTATGCTCTTTAAAGCGTCTCTTCAAATTATCAGTAAATCCTGTGTACCATTTAGTATCTTTTTTTGCTTTGGATTACATAGACGTAAAACATAAGCCTTATCTTTAATCTCTAACGGGGTTTAAGAAGAGGAAAAAGAATTACATCTCTTATTGAAGGTTGATTAAGTAAAAGCATTACTAATCTATCCATGCCTATCCCCAAACCAGTTGCTGGAGGCATACCATACTCTAAGC
>JAGLSH010000078.1 GCA_023135855.1 Candidatus Omnitrophota bacterium | reverse complement strand
TTTTTTGAGATGCTGGGTAATTTTTCATTTGGTGATTATTTTAAAGAAGAAGCAATAGAGTTTGCTTGGGAATTTATTACTAAAGAGTTAAAAATGGATGATAAAAATTTGTGGGTCTCTGTTTATAAGGATGATGATGAGGCCTATGATATTTGGAAAGATAAAATTGGCGTATCTGAAGAAAAAATAGTTAGGTTGGGTGAAGAGAGTAATTTTTGGCCAGCTAGCGCTCCCAGTGATGGACCAAATGGTCCTTGCGGTTCTTGCTCGGAAATTTTCTTTGATAATGGAGTGAATATCGATTGCGAGAATGAGGAATGTAATCCTGATTGTAGTTGTGGTCGATTTGTTGAAGTTTGGAATTTAGTTTTTACTCAATTCAATAGAGTGGGGGTTAATAAATTAGAACCCCTGCCTCAGAAGAATATTGATACTGGTATGGGCTTAGAAAGAATGGCTGCTGTTTTACAAAAAAAAGAATCAAATTTCGAAATAGATATTTTAGCTCCGGTTGTTGATGAAGTTAAGAAAATGATTGTAAAAAGTTCGCATCGCGAAAAATTAATCAAAAGTTCTGTAAATGCTATTGTTGATCATGCTCGAGCTGCTACTTTTTCAATTGCTGATGGAGTTTACCCTTCCAATGAAGGAAGAGGATATGTAATAAGAAAAATTATAAGAAGAGCTTTACTTAAAGCACGAGGATTAGGCAATAGACAGCCATTTCTTTTTAAATTGCCTAAACGTTTTGCAGAGCTTATGGGAGACATATATCCGGAGATTAAGCAAAAGAAAGATAATATTTCAAAGATTATTGCTGCTGAGGAAGAGAAGTATTTTTTAATGATTAAAGAAGGAGAAGCCCAGGTTAACCTTCTCAAAGATCTTACCCCAGAGGATGTATTTCGTCTTTATGATACTTATGGATTACCTTTAGAGATAATTAAGGAATTTGCTCAAGTAAAAGGTTTTAGTGTTGATGAAGAAAAGTTTGAAGCTTTGCTTAAAGAGCAGCAAGAGCGTTCACGCAAGAAGAGCATGTTTGATTCCTCTATATTTAAAGAGGGTGGATTTGATTTAAAAGAGAAGAGTGAGTTTATTGGTTATGATAATTTAGAAGTTAAATGTAAGATCTTGAAATTATTTGTAGATAATACTGAAAAAGAACTTATCAATAAAGATCAAGAAGGCCTAGTAATTTTAGATAAAACTCCTTTTTATGCGGAAGGCGGGGGTCAGTCTAATGATAAAGGTAGGATAGTCACTAAAAGCGGAGAACTTAAGGTAGACAAAGTATTTAAAGTTGCTGATGCTATTATCCATCAAGGTTCTGTTGTTAACGGTGAAATTAAAAAAGAGGAAGCAGTTGCTTTTGTTGATCAGAAGAGAAGAGAGGCTTTAGCTAGAGCTCATACAGCTACTCATCTTCTTCAAACAGCTTTGCGTTGCATTTTAGGTGAGCATGTTGTGCAGCAAGGTTCTTTAGTTGATGAGGATAAATTTCGTTTTGATTTTACTCATTTTAATAGGTTGACTGATAAAAATATAGAGGCAGTGGAGAATTTAGTCATAAAATTTATTGCCAATGCTGATCAGGTTTGTAAAAAAGAACTTAGCCTAGAAGATGCTAAAAAAGAAGGAGCCCTTGCTTTTTTTAAAGATAAATATCATAATAGTGTAAGAATGGTTTCAATTTCTGATTATAGCAAAGAGCTGTGCGGTGGAACTCATGTTAATAACACTTCTCAAATAGAGAAGTTTGCTATTATTTCAGAATCTTCAATAAGTAGTGGTGTTAGACGAATTGAGGCCTCAGTTAACAGAGAGAATGGTAACTCGCTTTTGACTCGGCGTAGAGATAAAGAAGAGGCAAAGAAAGTTTTAGAGGAAAAGAAAAAAGCTGACAAGATCAATATTATAAAAGCAATTGATAATCAAGAAGCAGAGTTTATATCATCGGAGACAGGAGATATAATAGGTCTGGAAAAAATAGAAGAAATTAATCTTTTAGTTCGTGTATTCAAGCCAAAGCCAGACTTAAAGGATGCAGCATCTAAGGCAATACTTGCCTTTGTAGATCGAATAAAGCAAAAAATAGGTTCAGGCATAATATTTATTGCTACCAAAGATTGTGATAAAGATACTTTTATTTGTTCGGCAACAGATGATATAATTAAAAAAGGGTTTAGTTGTAAAAAGTTCATTTCTGAATTTGGTGAAAGCTTATTTTTAACTGGAGGAGGAAATGATAAAAAGGTTCAAGGTGTTGTAGGAGAAAGAAAGGATGATTTTGTAGTTAGAGTTAAAGAAGCTATTAATAAATTTATTAAAAAATGAGAGTAGTAAGAAATTTAGAAAGCTTAGAAAAGTTACTTCTTAAGAAGAGAGTACGCAAAAACAAAGTTTATGATAAGGTTTCTAAAATCATAAAAGGTGTTTGTGATAATGGTGACAGTGCTTTAGTTGAATATACCAAGAAATTTGACAAGGTTAGGATATCACCTAAGGAATTAAGGATTTCCGAATCGGAGATAAGTGCAGCATTCAATGAATTAGACTCATCGCTTATTTCAGCATTTAAGTTAGCGATAGATAATGTAACTAAATTTTACAAGGGACAAGTTCCAAAAACAATTAGAGTAAAAGAAGATAATGGCAAAACCTTAGTTAGCCGTTATGTGCCTCTGGAGAGAGTAGGGGTGTATGTTCCGGCTGGAACAGCACCTTTAGTTTCATCAGTATACATGGCTGTTATTCCAGCTTTGGTTGCTGGAGTAAAAGAAGTGGTTTTAGTTTCCCCGCCAGGTAAAGATGGGAATATAAATCCTTTTATCTTAGCTTTGAGTTCTTTATTGAAGATAAAAGAGACCTATCGCTTGGGAGGCGCTCAAGCCATTGCTGCTTTAGCTTGCGGAACAAAAACAATTAAAAAAGTTGATAAGATTGTCGGTCCAGGAAATGAATTTGTAACTGAAGCCAAACGCCAACTTTTTGGAGAAGTAGACATTGATATGCTTGCTGGTCCTTCAGAAGTAGTTATATTAGCATCTAAAGATGCTAATATTGAACATATTATAGCTGACTTAGAAGCTCAGATAGAGCATCATAATGGTTTGGGAATTTTAGTTACTAATTCCCGAAAGATTATAAGAGATGTTAGGAAGAAGAAAGTTCCTGGCTTAGCTTTGCGGGTAAGAAACTTAGACGAAGGTTGTCACGCAGTAAATTGTATTGCTCCTGAGCATTTAGAGATTTTAACTAAGAAGCCATCTTCACTCTTGAAGAAGATCAGAAATGCTGGGGCAATATTTTTAGGAGATTATACTCCGGTTGCTTTAGGGGATTATATTGCAGGACCTAGTCATGTTTTGCCTACTGGAGGAAGTAGTCGATTTTTTTCTTGCCTCTCAGTCAGGTCTTTCCTTAAAGAGTCTCATATTATAAATTATACTAAAAAAGCTTTACAGGAAGAGGAACAAGTACTGGAGAAGATAGCCAGCCTTGAAGGAATGGTCAAACATATAGAGAGCGTTAAGAAGCGCTTAGCTTAAATTTACGGAGGAAGTATGTGGTTTAAAAAAGGAAAGGAAATAAGAAAAGCAGCGATAAATAGAAAGACAAATGAGGTGGATATTAAGGGAGAATTCATTATCGATGGTAGAGGCAA
>JAGLSH010000077.1 GCA_023135855.1 Candidatus Omnitrophota bacterium | reverse complement strand
AGAAACAACCATAAAAGTAACTCCATAAATTGTATCAGGACGAGTCGTAAAAATCGGCCAAGATTTTCCACTCGTGCCCTTTAGGGTATCAACCTCAAAATCAATCTCAGTTCCATAACTTTTTCCAATCCAATTTTTCTGCATAGTTTTTATTCTTTGTGGCCAATCAAGTTCATCTAGCTTGTCAAGAAGTTCTTCTGCGTAATCTGTTATTTTGAAAAACCATTGTTCTAAATTTTTAAGATTGACTTCAGTTGAACAACGTTCACACTTATTATCAACAACCTGTTCATTAGCCAAAACGGTCTTACAGGAATTACACCAATTAACAGCAGCCTGCTTACGATAAGCAAGCCCTTTTTTATAAAGCTTTAAGAAAATCCACTGAGTCCACTTATAATAGTCTGGAAGACAAGTCGTAACTTCCCTAGACCAATCATAGCCTATCCCCCAACTCTCTAATTGCTCTGTTATTCGTTTAATATTTCTAGAAGTCCACTCTTGGGGATGAATTTTATGTTTAATAGCTTGATTTTCAGCCGGAAGGCCAAAAGCATCCCAACCTATAGGACTTAAAACATAAAAACCACGCATCTTTTTATAGCGGGCTACAGCATCGCCAATTACATAATTACGAGCATGACCTACATGAAGCTCACTTGAAGGATAAGGAAACATAACTAAACAATAATACTTATCCTTAGTAACTTTATCAGTTTCAACTGTAAAAGTTTTTTTATCCTTCCAATATTCTTGCCATTTCTTATCAATATCTTTAGTGTATTCCATTTTTTACTTTTACCTTTTATCCTTTATTCTCTACCTTCTTTATTTTATACAATTTTCTTACTACATTCAAATTTTCTTTATCTTCGTCTTCACCATCCCTAGGAGTTTCTAAAACAAATGGCAACTCCCTCAGCTTAGAATGATTAATTATTAAATTAAAACCTCTTTGACCAATTTCTCCTTTACCAATAGCATAATGACGATCACGGAGAGAACCCAATTCTTCCTGAGTATCATTAAGATGAATAACTTTTAACCTCTCTAGACCTACTTCTTGATCAATTTCATCAAGCAAAGCTTTTAAACCTTTAGGTTCATTTATTTTATATCCGGCTGCCCAAGCATGAGCAGTATCTAAACACATACCTACAGCCTCAGGTCTATTTAAGCCATCAAAAATAATTTTCTGATGTGAAAACTTATAACCTAACCAATGTCCACTGCCAGAAGTATTCTCAAGAAGAACTTGAGTCTTTACTTCTTTTGTTTCTTTTAAAATCTTATTCAAGGCCTGAACTATCCTTGAGAGTCCACCTTTTTCAGTGCCGCCTTTATAAGAACCCATATGAGTTACCAAGTAATCAGCACCAAGCTTATCAGCTTCAATGAGATCGGAAATAAATTCCTTTATCGTAGTTTTATAAAAACTTTTTCTTACTGTAGCTAAGTTAAGTAAATAAGGAATATGGATAACTACCGGATTAATCTTTGCTTTTTTTGCTTTCTTTTTGAATTCTTTAGCATCTTCATCACTTACAAAAGTCTTTCTCCGCTGACGAGGATTACGAGAAAAAATCTGCATTGTATTGCAGCCAAGCTCAGCTGCCCTATCAATGGACTTATAAATTTTACCAGCAATCGATACGTGTACGCCTAACCTTAACAATCCTCTCCTCCTTCCTAGTGTTTTATTAAACTAAATTTAAATTCTGGTGATACAATATCTATTTCTCTCTAATTAGTATTGTATCCCTCGATTCTTATAAGCGATTCTAAGATTATTATGAGCCTTTACATAGCCGGGATTGTATTTAATGGCTAATTTAAACTCTTCTATTGCCTTATCTGTTTCTCCTGTTTGAGCATAAATAACTCCAAGACTATTATAAGCATCTGCGAAATCAGGCTCACATCTAATAGCTAATTTATACTCTTCTATTGCCTTATCTGCTTCTCCTTGTTTTTTATAAATTACGCCAAGGTTATAGTGAGCCCATGCGAAATCAGGTTTGTATTTAAGAGCTAACTTAAATTCATCTATTGCCTTGCCTGTTTCCCCTTCCTGAGTATAAGTAACTCCGAGATTATAATAAGCCCATTCATAGTCGACCTTAAATTTAATGGCTAACTCATATTCCTCTATTGCCTTGTTTGTTTTCCCTATCTTAGCATAAGCAATTCCAAGATTATTATGGGCCTCTGCGAAATCAGGCTCATATTTAATGGCTAATTTAAATTCCTCTATTGCCTTGTCTATTTCTTCTAATTGAGCACCAAGATTATTATGGGCTGATGCTAAATCGGGTTTATCTTTAATAGCTAATTTAAATTCCTCTATTGCCTTAGCTTTTTCCCCCGCTTGAGCATAAGTGACCCCTAGGTTATTATAAGTTCCAGCGGAATCTAATTTATTCTCCTCTATTTTGACTGTTTCTCCAAAAGTAAGAATTACCTTCCGATCAAAATAACCAATAATAGGATGGGTTGTATCTATATACAACGATTTATTAACTTTGTCTTTTTTAAGAATCTTATATACAAAAGATTGATTTATCTTCTCGCCTCCAACATTTAAATACCGATATTTTATTATAAAAGTTCCAGAATCTTCATCTACAGGAAAAGCTTTAACAACCAATCTTACTTTATAATGGCCTCCGAAAGACAGCTTTTCAGTACCTATTTGTAAATTATTTGAATAAAGCTTAGTCGTCTCCGTAATTACACCTTTTTCAGCTTTGCCAAATCTATCAGTGGTATTGCGTGAAAAAAAGATCCCTTCGCAACCCTGTTGGGAAGAGATCTCATACTTAACGATACTTCCTATCATATCCATATCTATCTTTAAATCATGTGCTTCGACTTGTTTACTTTTATTTCTAACCCACAGAAAGTATTCTCTAAAATCTTTTTCCCATATGACTCCATCGATTAGTAACCCCTCTGCGTAATTTAATGATGAAGAAGTTATATAGCAATCAATCTCTGGGATTCCAACTCTCAAAAAAGGAATGAGAAATCCAAAGATTGCAGCCGCTAAAGCAAATGCCAAAACTAATACGATTCGATTAGGGGTAGGTAGAAGAGCACACACTACCGCCATAATACCAAAAATAGCAGTTAAAATTTGAAGCAATAATTTCCAGAACATTTTTAACTCCTTTTTACATATATTTACCAACAATGAGAAGCATTCTCAGATACGACCCCTTTATAAAATAAGAAACCACCCACCTTTCAGGGAGTTACCTCTTAAATTAAAATATTCTTAACTCCATTTGCCACCTCTTTGTGGTTAATGCTCATTAAGCTATCGCTTTCTTCCAGTTAACTCATCTAGAGAAACACTTAAAGCATCAGCGATTTTCATCATTGTCTCAATGGATGGATTCGGGGTATACCCTGCTTCTATCTTAACCAATGTGCTAAAAGGAATATCGGCTTTTCGGGCAAGCTTATCCTGTGAGAGCTTTAGCTTTGCCCGCCGGGCCTTGATTTGATTTCCAAGATTAGTTCTTGACATATATCCAAGTTTTGATATTATTATTTTGACAGTACACTTAGGGCTTTCTATTACGGATATTCTACCACTTTAATAGCTTTTGAAAAAGGAAAAAATACGAAAATGAATCATAGGTGAATTGTAACTCATATTGCGA
>JAGLSH010000076.1 GCA_023135855.1 Candidatus Omnitrophota bacterium | reverse complement strand
CCAACTATAACTAAAGATGGTGTTACTGTTGCAAAAGAGGTAGATCTTGACGATGCTTACAAGAATATCGGCGCTCAACTAGTTAAAGAAGTTGCTGAGAAAACTTCAGATACTGCTGGTGACGGAACAACTACTGCAACAATTTTGGCTGAAGCGATTTTTAAGGAAGGTCTTAAAAACGTTGCCGCTGGAGCAAATCCTATGGCTCTAAAAAGAGGGATTGATAAAGCTGTTGAAACAATAGTTGAAGAATTAAAATCAATTTCGAAAGAAGTTAAAGACAAAAAGGAAACTGCTCAGGTTGCTACAATTGCTGCAAATGGCGATGAAACAATTGGAAACTTAATCGCTGATGCAATGGAAAAAGTAGGAAAAGATGGAGTTATTACTCCTGAGGAAGCAAAATCTACAGCTACTACTTTAGACACAGTTGAAGGAATGCAATTTGATCAAGGTTACTTATCTCCTTATTTTGCTACTGATGTTGAAAAAATGGAAGCAGCGCTTGATGATCCTTACATTTTAATTTATGAGAAAAAAATCTCTAACTTAAAAGATATGCTACCGCTTCTTGAGAAGATTGCTAGAACAGGAAAGCCTTTAATGATAATCGCTGAAGACGTTGACGGCGAAGCTTTAGCTACATTAGTAGTTAATAAGATTCGTGGAACTTTAGTATGTTGTGCTGTTAAAGCACCAGGTTACGGTGACAGACGTAAAGCGATGTTAGATGATATAGCGATTCTTACCAACGGAAAATCAATTACTGAAGATTTGGGTTTAAAATTAGAAAATGTTGATTTACCTGATTTAGGAAGAGCAAAGAAAGTTAGGGTTAACAAAGAAGACACAACTATTGTTGAAGGTGCTGGAGATACTAGCGCTATTCAAGGAAGAATCAAACAAATTAAAAAACAAATCGACGAAAGTGATTCTGACTACGATAAAGAAAAACTACAAGAAAGATTAGCTAAACTAGCTGGTGGAGTTGCCGTGATAAATATTGGAGCAGCAACTGAAACTGAAATGAAAGAAAAGAAAGCTAGAGTTGAAGATGCTTTGCACGCAACTAGAGCTGCTGTTCAGGAGGGGATTATCCCTGGTGGAGAAGTAGCAATAGTTCATTGCTTGTCAGCACTTGATAAGCTCTCGCTTAAGGGTGATGAGGGAACAGGTGTAGATATTATTCGCAGAGCTCTTGAAGCCCCGCTTAACCAACTTGCTACGAATGCCGGTTTAAAAGGTGACGTAATAGTTGTTAAAGTAAAGGGTAGTAAATCACCATTGGGATTTGACTTAAGGAACGACAGTGAAGAATTAACAGATATGTTTGTAGCCGGAGTAATTGATCCTACGAAAGTAGCGAGAACTGCTTTACAAAACGCTGCATCAATTGCTTCATTACTACTTACTACTGAAGCAATCATAGCTGATCAGCCAGAAAAAGAAGGTAGCGCTCCTGCTATGCCTGGTGGAATGCCTGGTGGAATGGGAATGCCTGGTGGAATGGGTTACTAGGTAATAAATTTCAGAAAGATAAAATATCCCCGTTCAGTAAAACGATCGGGGATATTTTTTTACCTTTATCAAATTAGCAATGGATTTTTGATTTTCTAATGGTATAATAAAATACTTGGATCAAAATATGAAATTTTTAAAAAAAAAGAATAATTTTTCTCTAAATATTAACGATAATAATGCTTTGCACCTTGGGCTTTTTCAGTATTGCCTTACCCCTGAAGCTGAAATAATCTTATCTAATTCAACCTTAGCTAAAATTTTAGGTTATTCCTTTGAAAAAGGGTTTATTAGGGAAAAGTTCTGTAGACTTTTCGTTAAACACCTAGATCGAGAGCTTTTTTTAAAAATTTTAAATAGAAATAACAGCGTTAAAGCCTTTGAGGTGCCCTTAAAGAAAAAGAATGGTCAGCCTTTATGGGTAACGATTACCGCCAATTTAGTACCTTCGTCTGACAAAAAAGAACGCTGGATAGAAGGGCTAATTCAAGATATTTCAACTCAAAAAAAGATTGCTGATAAATTAACCATGGAAAGAAATTTTTTCGAAAATCTCCTAGACAATATTCCTGATGCAATCTATTTTAAAGATTGCGACAACAAGATTATCAAGGCCAATAACTTCTATATTCAAGGATCCGGTTTAAAAGCTGAAGAAATAATTGGGAAAACTGATTTTGACTTTTTCTCTCCAGAACAAGCTCAAAACATGTTTAACGATGATACCCAAGTTTTAAATACTGGCAAACCGATTATTGGTAAAATTGAAAAAACTTTGCTTGGTAGTGGTCATTGGAATCAAGTAATTACCACTAAAATTCCTATGCGTAATAATTTCGGTAAAATAATTGGAACCATGGGGATAACCAGAGACATGACTGCTTATGCTAATTTTGAACAGCAGCGCTTAAATATGATGATTAGTGCTTTAGAGGTTTTAGGTAAAGCTCTTGAAATGCGCGATCCCTACACCTTTAGTCATACCCGAAATGTAGCCGGCATTGCTGAAAAGATTGCTAGCGTGTTAGGTTGGGATGAAAACAAAATTTTAGCGATTAAACTCTCCGGAGAGCTTCATGATCTAGGAAAAATAAGCATTCCTTTAGATATCTTAAATAAACCCGGTAAGTTAAATTCTCTTGAATACCGTTTAATCCAGGAACATGTAGAAAATTGTTATAATTTGATTAAAGATATTGAATTTCCATTTCCTTTAGCTAATATCATATACCAACATCACGAACGTCTTGATGGTTCAGGCTATCCTCAAGGCTTAAAAGGCGATGAGATACTCTTAGAAGCCAAAATACTAGCAGTAAGTGATGTGCTAGAGGCGATGACTCACCGTCGTCCTTATCGTGAGGCAATGGGGGTAGTCAAGGCATGTGAAGAATTGGAAAAATGTAAAAATGTAAAATATGATGCCCAGATTGTAAATATTGCTTTTGATCTTATCAAACAAAAAGGGAAAAAAGAATTCTGGGTAGATGATTAATTTTTTTTCTTGTTTTTTTATTTTTTTGTGATATAAAAAGTATCTAGTTTCATTAAAAATAAAAGCTATAAAAAAATATAAATAAAAAATGAAAGAAGTAAAAATATTCGCAAGAGCTGGTCAAGGAGCAATTACCACTGCAACAATATTAGGCGAATCTCTATTCTATGAAAATAAGTATGCCTACGCTTTTCCTTATTTCGGTGCTGCTCGGATGGGAGCGCCAATGAATGCTTTTGTAAGATTTGATGATAAACCTGTTCGTTTACGTTCACAAATTTATAATCCAGATTACATTATCGTTGTTGATCCTACCTTAATTGAGAGCCAAAAATGTTTTCAAAATTTAGGAGAAGGCGCGAAGGCGATTATAGCTATCAGAGAAAAAACAATTATTCCTGAATTTAAAGGTGTTGAAATCAAAACTTTACCAGCTGAGAAAATCGCTATGGATATAATTGGAAAACCTTTTGCTAATACTATTTTAGTCGGTGCCTTTGCAAAGGTAACCGGTCAAATAAAATTAGATTCTGTTTTAAAAGCAGTTGAAAGCAAATTTAAAAATAAACCTAAATTATTAGAAAAAAATCTTGAAGCAGTAAAAAAGGGGTACGAAAGTGTTTAGTGTCTTAGTAAGTAGAGCAAAAACTTCTTGTGCGAATTTAACCGGTTCTTGGCGTTCAGCTCAAAAACCATTA
>JAGLSH010000075.1 GCA_023135855.1 Candidatus Omnitrophota bacterium | reverse complement strand
CTACACCATTTGGCTTAAATGATTTAATTTTAGCCGTAGAAGTGGTAAGAATTCTTAATATTCCTTTTGGTGTAATTATTAATCGTTCTGACTTGGGCAGCAAAGACACCGATAATTATTGCAAAGTAGAGAATATTCCTATACTTATGCAAGTTCCTTTTAAAAAAGAAATTGCTATGGCTTATTCAAAAGGAATACCGGTTGCTGAGGCATTGCCAGAGTATAAAAAAAGTTTTCAAAAATTATTTCGAAATATTAAAGATGGAAAATTTAGTTAAAGATTTTTTGAATCAAGAAAGTTTCGCTGTTGTAGGATCGTTTAGAAATGAAACAAAATACGCTTATCGTATTTTTAAAAAGTTAAAAGAGAAGGGTTATAATGTTTTCCCTGTAAATCCTCGTGGTGGGACAATTGATGAGAACAAGTGTTACCCGAGTATTAAGGATATACCTGAGAACATTGATGTGGCTAATATTGTTACTTCGCCTGCGGTGACAATAAATATTGTTAAAGAGTGTAAACAAAAGGGAATAAAAAGAGTGTGGATTCAGCCTGGAGCTGAAGATAAAGAAGTGATAGATTTTTGTAAGCAAAATAACATTAATCTTATTTATAGTTTATGCGTAATGTTAGAAACTATTTGAGGAGGTCAAAGATAATCATGAAAAAGAAAATAGATATTTTGGTAATTGGTGGAGGACCGGCAGGGATGATAAGTGCAGTAACTGCAAAGAGGTATTATCCAGAAAAGAAAATTTTAGTGATGAAGGATATAGAGAAAGGAGTGATTCCTTGCGGTATTCCTTATATGCTATCAAGTTTAAAAAATCCTGAGGATAACAAGCTGGGGGTAGCTGCATTGAAGGGAAAAAATATTGATGTGGTCATAGATCAAGCAATAAAAATAGACCGTAAGAAAAAAAGTGTAATTACAAAAAATAACGATATTTATTATTACGAAAAGTTAGTCTTAACTGTTGGCTCATCACCAATTATTCCTGCGATACCAGGTATTGATAAGAAAGGTATTTACCCGATATATAAAGATATGGAATATCTTAAAAATTTTATAAAGGAAGTTAAAGAAGCGAAGAATGTTTTAGTGTTAGGGGGAGGATTTATTGGTATTGAATTTGCCGATGAACTTTTCAAGATTGATAGCCTCAATATATATTTAGTAGAGTCTTTGCCTAATTTGTTGAGTAATTCTTTTGATATTGAATTTTCAAAGTTAGCGAGAGAAAAACTAGAATCAAAAGGAGTAAAAGTTTTAACTGGTATTCAGGTTGAAGAATTTTATGGGAATGATAGGGTTGAAAAAGTGAAAGTATCTAATGATAAGGAGATTAAGGTCGATGCGGTTATTTTAGGCATTGGAGCCAGCCCTAATATAAAGATAGCTCAAGACGCTGGTTTGAATTTAGGCAAAGGTAAGGGGATATGGGTGGATGAATATATGAGGACCGTTGATCCAGATATTTTTGCAGTAGGAGATTGTGCCGGAAAAAAAGATTTCTACACCCGTAAAGGTATTCCTGTTATGCTTGCTTCAACAGCAACTGCTGAGGCTAGAATTGCTGGGGCAAATCTTTATGAATTAAAGGTGATACGTGAAAATAAAGGAACGATTGCTATTTATTCAACATATATCGATGGATTAGTATTAGGTTCAGCTGGCCTTACAGAAAATAGTGCAAAAAAAGAAAGTTTTGAAATTGTGACCGGTATTGTTGCTGGGGTAGATAAACATCCAGCTGGTATGCCTGGTGCAAATCAGATTAAAGTTAAGTTAATATTTTCAAAGCAATCAGGGGTTATATTAGGTGGTCAGGTTGCCGGAGGCATTTCCTGTGGAGAAATTATAAATGTTATAGGGATTGCTATTCAAAAGAGGATGTCCTTTACAGAGCTAGAAACACTACAGATGGCCACACATCCTTTTTTGACTAGTGCACCTACGGTATATCCGGTTGTATTAGCTGCGCAGGATGCATCTGGAAAAATGTAATTTTAAGGCTAGGGATGAAGCAAATTACTATTATAAGTGGAAAAGGTGGAACTGGTAAGACTGTGATTGCTGCAAGTCTTGCTGCTTTGGCAAAAAATGCTGGTTTTGCTGATTGCGATGTTGATGCGGCAGATTTGCATTTGTTGTTGAATCCAGAAATAAAAGAAAGGCATGAATTTAAGAGTGGGTTAACAGCTTTTATTAATAAAGAACTTTGCACTAATTGCGGCAAGTGTAGAGAAATCTGTAGGTTTTCCGCCATAAGCGGACCCACCTCAGGTGGAGATATTGTAAATGGTGATTTCAAGGTAGACGATATTTCTTGTGAAGGTTGTGCTTTTTGTAGTTTTATTTGTCCTGCAGACGCTATCGAGATGAAAGAGGAAGTTTGTGGAGAGTGGTTTATATCTGAGACAAGATTTGGCCCGTTGGTTCATGCAAAATTAGGTATAGCTAAAGAAAATTCAGGTAAACTAGTTTCCTTAGTGCGGCAGAAAGCAAAAGAAGTAGCGAAAAATAAAGGCTATGAGTGGATTATTATTGATGGTTCACCGGGCACGGGTTGTCCAGTTATTGCTTCTATTACTGAAGTTGATTGCGCTTTAGTGGTAACTGAGCCGACATTATCAGGGTTACATGATGCTGATAGAGTTATAAAAGTTGCTAGTCATTTTAAAGTTCCTGTTAAATTGGTGATTAACAAATACGACCTTAATGAGGAGATGGCAGAAAAAATAGAAAGATATTGCAAGCAAAATAATATTGAAGTAATTGGAAAAATTCCTTTTGATAGATTAGTGGTTGAAGCTATGGTTAATGGTAAAACAATAATTGAATATGCTAGTAATAAGGTTACAGAGTGTATTTCGGGTATTTGGGAAAGTTTAAAGAAGGTGTAAAAGACTAATGCAAAAAGACAAATAAGAGGTTTATTTAAATAGTTATACTAATTTAAAATATAGAGAAGTTTGAAGTAAAGGTAGAGGTGTGAAATGACAAAATCCAAAGAAGTTGATCAAGCGCGAAAAATACTAGGTTTAAATGAATATGCTACTTTAGAGGAGATAAAGGATGCTTTTCGAAAGTTGGCTTTAAAATATCATCCTGACAAATGTAAAGATGAAATGAAGAAGGAGTGTGAAGAAAAGTTTAAAAAGATTGCACATGCAAAAGATGTTTTATCGGCTTATTGTGCCGGTTACAGATATTCTTTTAAAGAAAAAGATGTGAAAAGAAATTCATTTGATAAAGATTTCTATAAACATTTGCAAAGATTTTATGATGGTTGGTGGGATGAAATTTAAATATGCAATGAATGCATTTGACTGCTATTACAAAGAATATGATGCTTGGTACGAGAGGAATAAATTCGCTTATTTATCAGAACTTGAAGCTATAAGGAAAGTTTTACCTAAAGGAGGTAAAGGATTAGAGATAGGGGTTGGTACTGGCAGATTTGCTCAAGCTTTAGATATTGCTATGGGGATTGACCCTTCAAAGAAGATGATTGATATTGCTGCACAGCGTGATGTAGTTGTCCGGTGGGGTTTTGGTGAGGATTTACCATTTTTTGAAGATACTTTTGATTATATAGCAATTATTATTACTTTATGTTTTGTTCAAAATCCCCAGAAAGTTTTAAAAGAAGCTATAAGAGTTTTAAAGAAAAATGGGAAGATTATTCTTGGTATCATAGATAAGAATAGTTTTTTGGGTAAATTCTATCAAAGAAAAAAAAGTGTATTTTATAA
>JAGLSH010000074.1 GCA_023135855.1 Candidatus Omnitrophota bacterium | reverse complement strand
TTCAAAATACTTTAACGCCTGCTTATATTGAAGACAAGGGGTGGCTAGGGCTGAATACTTGGGATTCTTCCATTCTTGACTCTTCGGAGACCATATCCAAAAGGGATAGGCCTTAAAGGAAAAAAGAAGTAAAATCAAAAGGATTACGCTCTTTCTCATAGAAAAAACTATATCAGAAGCCTTCTTTCTTGTCAAACCATTAAATAGCCCAGTTTTTTCCTTAAAATCCAGGTATAGCCCTCTTATTCTTAAAGAAAAAATAAGTTAAAAGCATTCCCAAGATAGAGTAATAAATTGCTATGCCTTTGAAAGAAAAGTCGTACAAAACAAAAGAAAATTTTACTGAACCCAAGGTTTGCACTAAATTGATGAAGCCTGAAATAAATAAAGATAACGCTTCGCCCAAAGATTGGGCTAAAAACTTAAAAGGAGAAAAAATTAACAAAAGAAAATTAATTACCAAAATAAAGGTAAAAAAAGGAATTAAAACAACATTATAGAAAACACTTAAAATATATATTTTCCCAAAATAATAAGAAACCACTGGGGTTAGAAAAAGTGTTACAAAAAGAGAACAAAAGAAAATTTGTTTCAAGTAATGTAGCCACGCTATCTTAATTAGTTTTACATGAAATATTTTAAAACTCACAATTATAGCAAATACAGAAATAAACGACAATTGGAATCCAATCGTAAAAAGAGATGAAGACTCTAAAAATAAAGCAATAAAACCAGCCAAAGCTAAAGAATTTAATAAATTAGTCTTTCTTTGAAAGAAAAAACTAAAAACAAATACCGCATACATAGTAACAGCTCGTAAAGTAGAAGAACCGGCTCCAGTAAGAAAAGTATAAAAACAAAGAAAAACTAAGGAAACAATAAGAGAAACCCTGAATTTTATATTAAAAAATCTCAATATAAAAAATAAAATTAATGAAGTAAGCCCAAGGTGTAACCCACTTATGGCTAAAAGGTGGGATACACCAGCATTAGAAAACATCTCTCTTTCTTCACCTAAAAGTTCTTTTCTTCCTAAGAATACTCCACTTAAAAATCTATATCCTTGATTTGAACAATTTTCCTTAAAAACATTAAGAATATACTTAGATGACTTCCTCATAAATTGAGCCCAAAATCCTAAAGGCAATTCTCTAACCTCAACATTTCTTTTAATATTTAAAGAATAATAAGAGTAACCTTTATATCTCCTTTTAATTATCTTACCCGCAAATTGATAATACCTTAGATAATCCATAATCTGAGTATAATCGCTAACTCTTACTTTAAGTTTTAAGGAATGAGAATTTATTTTCCTTATTTCCGCAGCAAAGGTATTCCTATTCTCTCCTTCTTTAGGCAAAGAAATAACTTTAAGAATAACAATACTTTCTTTTTGAACGAATTTATCAGTAACTTGTGACGAGGAAGAAAGATGCCATAAAGCTCCTAGAAAAAAGAAGAAAAATAAAATACAGATATCTGAAAATAATAATTTCTCCTTTTTATAGAAAAAAATTATTAAAACAGAAAAAAATACGCAACCAATAAAGAGTATCCAAAATGATAAAATAAACTTCCCGAAAGCAACTCCGGTTAAAAAAGCAAAAAAAATGCAAAATAATAATAAATGGCCTAAACTCTTGGTTTTCATTCTAAAGAATTGCCAAAAATATAATTATCTTAATGCTCTTATTGCTACAAAGTGATACAACCTGGCACTGTTTTGCAAGGACCATTAATCTGACTAAACTTACTATTCTTTATTTTAGATAAAAAGTTTTTTCTCCTCAGACCAGAATAAATATCCTTTAACGACTTCTCATGAATATTTCCAAAAACTAATTCATTATTTGAATCCATATAACAAGCATACCACGACCCATCAGGAGCTATAAAAATACTACTTTCTATTATGTTAATCAAAGGACATTTTAGTCCTTTAGTAGAAATTTTTGATTTTACTATTAATTTTCTTTCAGCCCAGCCAAAAATTTTATTACGCGCTACTCCATCAGACCCTGGCCTTAAAAATACCTTAATCTTCTCTTTAATTTGCTCATAATCATCAGGAATATTAATAAGTGATTTATCTTTTAATTTACTAGGATAAAACCCAAAATTATCATGAATTTTAGTAATATAATCATTAAGTGTAGCAATTCGAACCGAAAGAATTATATTTGACCCATATGAAAACCTGTAATTAACAAAATTAGCTAAATTTCTTATAGTTTTATTTATATCTAAACCTTTAACATGATAATAATTAACTTCATCCTTGCCATCTATATTGCACCAAACAGAATCAATAAGATTTTTTGATATAAAAATCTTAGATAAACGAGAAGAAAAATTAACAAAGTTAGTAAATGCTTCTATAAAAACATTGGGAAGTTTTTCTCTTATATACATTGATATTTTTAAAATATCTGGATTTAAGAAACAATCCCCATTTTCTCCTAACTGTACTTTTTTTATACAATGCTGTTCCCTAAACTTTGAAGAAGCTACTTCATCAATTATCTTTTTTACAGTTTTAAAAGACATATGTTTTTCTTTAATTCTTCGCCCTCTATCTGTAGGGCACATAATGCAATTGGCTACACAAGCCGACGATAAAGATAAATTTAAATTTGTAATCATAGCTTTAATCCTAATTTTTCTAATTTTTTAATTTTTTTACTTCCAATTCCTTTAACTTTTTTTAAATCATCTAATTCTTTGAATTTACCAAATTCATTACGATACTTAACAATTCTAATGGCAATCACTTCACCCACACCAGGTATATTCTGCAAGCTATCTGCGTTAGCAGTATTTATATTAATAACCTGTGCTTGATTAATAACCTCCGTAGGATTAACCACTAACGAATTTACATTAAAAAATCTTAATAAACTTACAACTAAAATGAAAAAACCCATGAAAAGAAGTACTTTACGTTCTTGGCGAGTAAGATGAAGCATATTTTTACAAAAATCTTAGTACAAAAAAGTTTACAGTTTAAATTACAATATTTACTACTTTTTTATCGACATAAATAATTTTTTTAGTCTCTTTATTTAAAAGTAATTTTTGAATTTTATCTTGAGCTAAAGCTTTTCCCTCTATCTCTTCCTTTGACCAATTAACATTAATTAGTAATTTATCTCTTAATCTTCCGTTAATAAGTATGGCAATCTCCACAACTTCTTCTTCTAAATATTTCTCATCTACCTTTGGCCAATTTCTATCTAGAACAGATGATCTATTGCCTAAAATCTGATTAACTTCTTCGCTTACATGAGGAGTAAAAGGTGCCAACAATATAAAAATAATATTAACTGCTTCTTTAAAAATTTCTTTTCGCAGAAAACCTTCACCCAAACCTTTATAGGTCTGATTTACCAATTCCATAATTCTGCTTATAGCTGTATTAAATTGGAAGTTACCTTCTAAGTCTCGAGTTACATCTTTAATCGTAGAGTGTATTTTCTTGATAAGTTCTTTCTCAGTCGAATTAGACTCTCCTTGTACATCATCACCTTTCCACTCAACTAGCATATCTACCAAGCGTAAGACTCTTTGGATAAATCTCCAAACTCCTTGTAAGCCTTCATCCTGCCACTCAACATCTTTCTGAGGCGGCCCCATAAATAAAATGTAAAGCCGCATAGTATCAGCACCATATCTATTGAGAATATAATCAGGAGCAACAACATTACCTTTTGATTTAGACATCTTCTTCCCTTTTTCATCTAACACCATTCCTTGATGTCTTAATTTCA
>JAGLSH010000073.1 GCA_023135855.1 Candidatus Omnitrophota bacterium | reverse complement strand
GCCAATTCCGCCACCCTCGCAATCTTTAAAAAAGTTATTTTTATTTGAGAAAAATGTTTATGGCGCATAAATATTGTTTTTTTAGTGATACCTTAAGAACTTCTTTTATCGAATATGTATTTGCTCTCTGAGAATTTTTTGGCTAGGCTTTTTATTTCTGCTCCTAAAGAATTTACTTGGGCAGTATGAGTAAATTCTTTTTTTAAGCTAGTGATTACTCCAAGTGATATGGTTGGAAAACCAAATTTGTGGATTTGGTTATCACGTCCTTTTGTCTCGATATAACCTTTTAATCTATCTTTTCCCTCGAAGAAGGTTGAGGAAATATTGTCAAAATCCATTATTATCTTTTTAGCTATTTCTTCTGCTTTCTCAACAACTGTTATGATAACAAAGTCATCTCCGCCAATATGTCCTACAAAATCCTTAGTTGTTCCTTTTTTTTGAATAGAATCAATAAGGATTCGGGCAGTTTCTTTAATTACATTATCTCCTTTTTCGAATCCGTAGTAATCGTTAACAGCCTTGAAGTTATCAATATCAATATAAAGTACAGCAAATTGCTCTTTATCCTGTATTCTTTCCATTAATTCTTTATTGATTGAAACATTTCCTGGTAGTCGAGTTAAAGGACTTGCGTCTAAATTTGCTGAAGAACGCCGTATAAGCATTCTTATTCGAGCGATTAATTCTTGAGGATTAAATGGCTTTAACATGTAATCGTCAGCACCGGCTTCAAGTCCGTCTACCTTATCCTCTACTTCACCTTTGCCAGTAAGCATAAGGATGGGGATGCTTGAAAACAGAGGGTCTTTTCGTATTATTTTACAAATATCGGGACCGACTAAATCAGGGAGAACATAGTCTAGGACTAAGAGGTTGGGATTAGTTGTTTTTAACTTTTCAAATGTTTCACTGCCGGAAGAAGCTTTTATTAATTCAAATTCATCTTGTAGAGTAGCCTCAAGAAGATCTAGGATGTCAGGATTGTCGTCAACAATTAAGACTTTTAATTTATACATTTTAAATTGCCCTTAAAGTAAATGTAACAGTAGTACCTTTGTCTGGCTTTGATTCTACCCATATTTTTTCTTTGTGAGTATCAATAATTTTTTTCACTAAAGAAAGCCCTAGACCACTACCCTCTATTTGAATACCTGAAGGGTGGGATGCTCGAAAAAACTCTTGGAATATTTTTTCTAAATCAGTTGCCTCCATCCCATAGCCAGTGTCAGAAACCGAAATGATAGCTTGTTTATCTTTTTGAATGCATTTAAGTGTTATTTTCCCTCCAGCAGGAGTAAACTTTATAGCATTGTTTATCAAGTTGATCAAGACTCTTTCAATAAGGTTTTTATCTAGATATGCGTTTAAACTTTTAGGAAGTTCAAAGGCTAATTCTATTTTTTTAGCTTGGGCCTGGGGACTTAAGAAATCTGCGACATCTTTAATTAATTTTATAATTTCAAATGGGGCAATTTTTATTTCCATTTTTCCGGATTCTATACGGGAAATGTCTAAGAGGGTGTTTACAATAGACATAAGATTATTTACATTATCATCTATCTTTAATAACCTTTTTCTAGCTTCTTCTGGCAATTTACCAAATTTTTCATTAACCAAAAGAGAAGAAAACCCCTTTACGGAAGTAAGAGGGGTCCTTAGTTCGTGGGATACGCTAGAAATAAAATTAGACTTAGTTTTGCTTATAGCTTCAATTGCCCTTAAGCTTTTAACAAGTTCACTGGTTCGCTCTTTAATCTTTCTTTCTAAATTATCTTTAGTATGATATATGTCTTCAAATAAATGAATATTATCAAGACATTGACTGAGATACAGGCAAACAATTAGAAATGTTTCTTCTTCTGACTTTCTAATTTCAGTATGAAGATTAAGGTCAGAGACTATAAATATAGCATAGATTGATTCTCTTGCTTTTATAGGTGCGATAAGAATGTTTTTATTTAGGGCTTCTGGGAATATGTCTTTGTAGATTTCAGAACTTGAACGCAGGAGTTGGATGTCTTTTAGTAATTCTTTTTTATGCTTAAAAGTCCCTTTGAATAATTCAGCATCAGAAGCATTGAAATCAATATTAACCTTTTCTTTGCCTTCAGGGAAGTCTATTATTAACCCCTTTTTAAACCCGAGAGCATTTATTATTTCTTTATTTATTGAAGAATAGATTTTTTCTTTTTCTAACGTATAGCTAGCTGAGAGAAGTAGATTTTTTATTAGGACTAGTTTAGTAAGTTCACTTTCTATCTCTTGCTGAGAGAATTTCAATTCCATATCACTCTTTATAATTAATTTTGCTTGTTGGTCTAAACCGTAAATAGTTTTATTTGCACGATTAATTTCTTTTTTTAAATTAGCGATATTTTGTAGTTTGTTGAGGATATAAAATATAAGAAATGATATTATACCAAAGAATATAAGGATCAAAGTGATTAGAGGGTCAAGAGATAGTATTTTTTTTATCACGTTACTCCCACATGGTTACAATGAGATTGCCAGCTTCAATATCAATATTTTCTTCTTCTCTATCTGAAAAGAAAGAGTAATCAGCGTAGAGCCCAATTACTTTTGATTTATCTCCTAAGGTTTTTTTTATCGCTGATATTTCTTTCTTAGCATCTTCACCTAAGGTTTTTTTTCTTGTTAAAGAGTTTATAATAAAAGTCAATGTTTGTCCATTGTTTCTTAAAGGGGACAGTTTTCTTTTTAAGTTTTCTATAAGAAGAGAAGAGTCAAGGAGCATGATATGCCCAGATTCTTTTTTTCTTATTTTTCCCATGCATATTAATGAACCATCTTCCAAGCAGTCAATGATAGTAATAAGTTTTAAAGAGTCATTAATATTTATTCCTAAGGGGTAAAAAGAAAAAAGATGATTTTTTATAAAAGTATCAAACTTTTCTTGAAGATAATGTTTGTAAATGTTTATTGCTGGCTGATTATTTATTTCTAGGATAATATCTCTATTAGAAGTAGTTTTGGTAATTATAAAAGGCTTTCCTAGAGGCACATACCCTCCCAATCTTAATGACCTTATCGTAAGACCTTTTATGGCGATATTTACTAAACCGTCGTCAATAGTGTTATTGATAATTTGAGAATTGTGAAGGGAATATTGTTTTGTAAATCCAGAACCGAGAATATTGGGAAACTTTCCTAAAGACATTTTTACCCCTCTGATATAATCATTGGGATTAACTTTGGACGAGATGAAAGATAAAAAAGCAAAGTCTCCTTTTTTTAATTTTCTAAATGAAGAAGCCAAAAATAACTCAGTTTCTTGAGGATTAGTAGCTTTAGAAAAAGTTTCCTGAAGTTCCATACCATCTTTATTCACGCAGCAAGCCACAACCCCCTTAGAAATGACTTTGCCTTCAAAAATTAAAAATGGTGAGGTTAAACCCAAGATTTTTTTTGGCTTTAAAGTAAGAGATATTGTTTTTAAAAGATTCTTGGGATTATAGTCCGGAGTAAATAGAAGAATAAGGTAATTTATTTCTTTAGGGAAAATTAGCTTTATTTTTAAAGAGATTTCCTTGATTGCTTCGGCTTGCTTCCTTTCACTAAAAGCTATAGCAAAGACTTCTTTATTCATCTAAGTAATTATCCTTTGTTTTTATAGGTATTTGGTTATGAGTCAATAAGGAGAGTAGAAATAAAGGAAAAATGGCAAAGAAAAAGTGCTTTTTCATTGATTTCAACTTACCATAAACAGATCTAAAAATCAATAGATTTGGCTTTTTCGTTTGTTAATGTAGATTGTAATCATAAGTGCGACAGT
>JAGLSH010000072.1 GCA_023135855.1 Candidatus Omnitrophota bacterium | reverse complement strand
AATTATACCACCTAAGCCTTTAAAAATCTATGGAAACTTTTGGACCCAAAAACTCTTTCTTCCTCTTATTTTTTCTTTTTTTACTATTTTTGGCAAAGAAAACCTACTGCTTTTTGAGAATACTTAATCCCATTAAATCCTGCTTTCTTCAGCCTTTTTTCTATTTGAGCCGGAAAATCAACACCCTGCTTTACCTTATACAAGGGGGTATAATGGAACATTTTCCTATTTGACTTTAATACTCTAATAAGCTGGCCATAAAAGTCTTGCGAAAAGAGTTCGCCAGCCAATTTAAAGGTAGGCGGATCATGAATAATACAATCAAAACAATCATCTTCTAACTCTTTAATTCCTAAGTTTACATCAGACATACAAATCTCAATGTTTTCAGCACTAAATAGCTCTTGAGATAAAGGGTTTATTTTGGCTAAACCATAGATATTGTCATCTTTCTCAAATGTAATTACTTTTTTTGCTTTCTTAGCTGCTAAAATAGCTGTGTACCCTGGCCCCATACAAGTATCTAAAACGTGTCCAAAAGGCTTTAGGAGATTGATTTTATTCTCAGTATCCTTTTTGGGAGAACTTAGTCGATGCATTGGCACAGAGCTAATAGCAATAGTAGGCCAATCAGAAGTAGGTACCAATTTATAAAATTTATTAGTCTCTTCAGAGAAAAAAGTAATCTTCCTAACTCCTTGATCATCTAGTAGATAGCAAAAATTGTCCTTTATCTTTTCCTTTAAGTCTAAAATTGTTAGACCATTAAAAATTGCTTTATCTTCTTCACGTATAACCTCAACTTCTCTTTGGCCAAAATCCACCATTAAAGAAAAAGGCTCATTTTTACTTCTCTTTTTTATGTAATCAACTTCTTTCTTAGTTATAATCATCAAGACAATTATAAAGAAATCAGGCCTTTTTACAATAAAAAAATTATATTTAAATCTCTTGACAACTAAGCCTTCAGCTATAAAATATAAAAGTAGTTGAAAATATTAACTTTTTAAACAAAAGGGGGTGTTCAGATGAACAAAGCAGGATTAATAGACGCAGTTGCTGAAAAAACAGCTACTAAGAAAGAGGCTCAAGATCTAGTAGATACTATTTGGAATACAATCAAATGTAGCCTTAAGAAAGAAGAAGATGTTGCTATTTCTGGTTTTGGTACTTTTAAAGTAAAACAGACAAAAGCAAGAATGGGAAGAAATCCTAAGACAGGCGAAACAATTCAGATCCCAGCTAAGAAAAAAATAGCCTTCAGAGTTTCAAAAGAACTAAAAGGCCTTCTGTAATAAGAGGTTTTATATGAAAAAGGGTATACCTTATCGGTATACCCTTTTTTTATGTCCTCTCTATTTTAATTATCTACACTGAAATCTTCTTTAACTTAGCAACAAAAAAACCTTCCATAATACCATTAGGAATGATCCTTCTAGTTAAACGCAAAGACGGAGAATACTTTTTATCTTGCCACTGAAGCAACCCTTCTCTTGCATTCTTCAGAGGAAGATTTATTGGTAGGATTTCTAACTTTTCCTTAAATTTATTAATAAACCAATCAATGACACCTTCGTTCTCCTCAGGAGAAAAAGTGCAAGTAGAATAGACTAAGGTTCCTCCTTCATTTAAAGCCAAAAATGCCGAATGAAGAAGTTTCTTTTGTTTATGAACCATTTCTTTAACTTTTCTCTGTTTCCAATATTTAAAACTCTTTGGATTAGTAGTAAGAAAACGCCCTTCTGATGAACAAGGCATATCAGCTAAAATCTTATCAAAGTATTCAGGAAATTTCTTTCTAACCCAAATACTATCTAATAATATAACTTTAGTTGTTTTAATTCCTTGAATCTCTAAATTAGCTAAAAGCTTATAGTAGCGGTTACGGTCTTTCTCAATAGCCACAACTTCTGCTTCTGGAGCAATAGAAGAAATCTGAGTAGTTTTAGATCCTGGAGCAGCACACAAATCAAGAATTTTATCTCTATTCTCAGGTTCTAAATAAAGTACTGGCAACATGCTTGATAAATTCTGAACATAAACTAATCCATCTTTGTAAATGGAAGTCTTTTGAAATTGCCGTAAAGGAGTCCTCAACAAAAATGCTCCTATAGGAAAAGGCAGTTCTTTATATCTTACTCTTTGGCTTAATAAAAGTTTTCTTAAATCTCTTAAGTCAGTTTTTAAGTAATTTATCCTAAAGGTTGTCTCTTTCTTAGTTAAAAAAGTACTAGCTACACGGGTATAGCTATTAGGATAAATCTTCTTTAGCTTTTGCAAAAAATCTTGTGGTAATCTATAAATTCCTTCTCTCATTGTTTATTTCCTCTAACTACCCTACCATAATAAGTAAACCCTGTCACTGATCCAAAAGATATTTAACCTTTAGCTGACCGCAAGCAGCATTAATATCTTGGCCTCTAGACTTCCTAAGTGTAAAAAAAGCACTTCTGTCCTTTAGTTCCTGAGTAAAAATATCTAGTTGTTCTTGGGTCGGAGCTTTTATCTCAGGAGAAGATCCATTGTAAGGAATTAAATTAGCTTTCCCATTAACTCTATTAAGCAGTTTTGCTAATTTTCTAGCATCATCTACACTAGTATTTATGCCTTCAATTAAAACACACTCAAAGGTAACCAAATCTTTGGAAACTTTACTAAACTCTCTAGTTGCCAGCATTAATTCCTCTATTGGATATTTTTTATTGATTGGCATTAATTTATCCCGAATATCATTCTCAGCTGAGTGCAAAGATACTGAAAGCTTTATCCCTAATTTTAATTTAGCTAATTCTTTAATCTCAGGTACTAACCCACAAGTAGATATGGATATTCGTCGTTTTGAAAAATTAATACCTGCTGAATTCATTAATATATTTATACTCTTAATAGTATTATCAAAGTTATCTAAAGGCTCCCCAATACCCATAAAGACTATATTGGTTACTTTCAAAGGTGCCTTTAAGTCAGCTACAGCAAAATACTGGCCTATAATCTCAGAGGCAGTTAAATTCCTCTTAAAGCCATCCTGGCCACTAACACAAAAAAGACATTTAAATTTACAGCCAACTTGAGTTGAAACACAAAGGGTACTTCTTTCCTTCTCAGGAATTAATACTGCTTCAATTGCCATACCATCTTCTAACTCAAATAAATACTTCTCAGTTTTATCAGTTGATTTTTCTTTCTTTATAAGCTTTAGCTTAGTGATAGAAAAACTCTTTCTTAAGAACTCTTTCAACTTCTTAGAGAGATTACTCATCGAATCAAAGTTTGAGACTCTCTTCTTATAAACCCACTCAAAAACTTGCCGGCCAGTATAACCAGGAAAGCCGTTTGAGGTAAGCTTATCTTTTAGGTCTTTCTCTGTAAAATTATATATAGCTTCCATATTTTATTCCTAAAACCCATACCAATAATTAACTAAAGGTTTGGAATCTATAGACTGGTCTGAAATGACATTTTTAAGGCGGGTATATTCTAGAAATCCTTGATATCCTAACTCTTTACCAAAACCACTTTGTTTGAATCCTCCATAAGGCAACTCATTAAAAAACATACCATAAGTATTAATCCAAACCGTACCAGAGCAAATACTTTCAGCTAATCCTTTAGCTTTAGGTAAATCTTTACTCCAAATGCAAGCTGCTAGAGCAAAAGAAGAATCATTAGCAAGGGATACTGCTTCTTTAGTTGAAGAAAATTTACTAAAAGAAACTACTGGGCCAAATATCTCCTCTTGAAATATTGCAGAATCAGGACTGACCCCTTCAAATACTGTTGGCTCGAAAAAGAACCCCTTCTTTAAAGCTTCATCTTCAGGGATTTTCCCTCCACAAAGTAATTTTGACCCTTCTCGTTTAGCTTTAGCAACATA
>JAGLSH010000071.1 GCA_023135855.1 Candidatus Omnitrophota bacterium | reverse complement strand
CAAGGAACATACTTAGAGCATCATCTCTTATTTGAAAAGCTCGACCCATATAAAGGCTAAATTCAGAGAGTTTATTGATTTCACTTTGCTTAGCACCGGCTAAGATTGCACCCATTGAAAGTGGAGAGGCAAAAGTATAGTGGGAGGTTTTATAGTCATAAATTTTATAAATATCTTTTTTATTTATTTCTTCAATCTTTTTTATTCCTGAGAGAAGTTCAATGAATTCTCCGCAACCGGTATGGACCGCAGCCTTAATAAATCTTTGTAAGGCTTTCTCTTTACGCTGAGAATCTTCTTTGATCGAGAGGAAGGCTTTGGTTGCTAAGGCATAAACAATGTCTGCTGCCACAATTGCTAAGTCTTGGCCGTTAAATTTAATATTTTTGCGTTTGGCTAAAAATTTATCAAATACCTTATGTAAAGAAGGTTTGCCTCTGCGAGTGTCGGATTTGTCAATTATATCGTCATGGATAAGAAAAAAATCATGGAGGAGTTCAACTGAAAGAGCGCTTTGGTATAGATTCAAAGCTTTTCTTTTGCTAAAACCAACATAGCCGATAATAAATAGAGTTGGACGTATTCGTTTGCCATCTCTTAAGATAAAATCGGCAATGCTTTTAAATAATATAGGTGATATTGCTTCTAAAGAGTAGGATTTATTAGCATTTTGCAAGAATTCGCTAAGCTGGCTGTCAATTTTTTTCTTTACCCTGTTTAGAGATAAACGGTTATCCACGGATAATCTATTTCTAACGGGGTTTATTTGGTAAAACATTGATTTATATTAGCATATAATAATATTCGAGGCAAATGAAAAATCTTCTCAAACTTCTTGCAAACCTAGAGGAGAATCATAGAATGTATTTAAGGAGAGCATAGCGTAAGACGATTTAGTGTGAAATGGCTATTCATAGTAAAGAAAAATTCACAAAAACTATTCGCGATAATCTTTTCAACCTTAAGAAAGATTTTAATGGGAGACATAGAGACTGCTTTGTATGGGTTTTCAAGAAAAAAAAGTTTTAAAATTAATCCTTGATAAATGATACTAACATGGTATCATTTAATTGAGGTGGCTTATTATTAAGGATTGAAGCAAAAAAAAGGGGGTGAGATGAAGAGAACAATTCGATATATGATTCGTCCAGTAGTACATTGTTCAGAAGGTTGCGCTAGTAAGTCCTGGGTATGACCTTAAACTGCCTACATTAATAGAGGAGAAAGATGAATTTGATTACTCGTGATGTTGATTATGCTATAAGAGCTTTGTGTTGTATCGCAAAAAAGAAAGAAGGATTATATTCGGTTGCCGAAATAGCTAGCTGTTTGAAAATTCCTCTTCCATTTTTACGAAAAATTTTACAAATATTAAATAAAGAAAATATAGTGCATTCTTATAAAGGTAAAGGCGGAGGATTTAAGTTAGCAATTGATCCAGATAAGATTTCATTGTCAGATGTAATTACTTTATTTCAAGGCCCGATAAGTCTAAATGATCATACTTTTAAAAGAAGAAAATGTCCTCATATAAAGGAATGTAATCTTAAGAAGAAGCTTGATCGTATAGAGAAGATTATGGTTTCAGAATTGAAAGCGGTTACTATCAGAGATATTATTAGGCATTAAAGAAAGAGATGCTATGGATAAACGTAAAATAATAAAAATTGACGAAAGCAAGTGTAATGGCTGTGGTCTTTGCGTGCCAAATTGCCCTGAAGGGGCTTTACAAATCATCAACGGTAAAGCTCGGTTAGTTGGTGAGCTTTTGTGTGATGGGTTGGGTGCTTGTATTGGTGAATGTCCTGAAGGCGCTATCCTTATTGATGAGCGTGAGGCAGAGAAATATAGTGAAGATAAGGCTATGGAAAATATATCTAAAGAAGGGCCTGAGGTAATTGCAGCTCACTTAAAACATCTAAAAAGTCATAGCCAAGATGATTATCTAAAACAAGCTTATAGTTATTTAAAAAAGCATAAGATTAATATCCCTGAGGAAGAGGTGGCTGATAAAACACCCTCTGGTTGTTCAGAGACAATGATGCGTGATTTTCGTAAAGAGACTAAGATTGATTCAGAGGTAACTGCTATAAGTACAAAATCTCAATTACAACAGTGGCCGATCCAATTACAGTTGCTTAATTCCACAGCTTCTTATTTTAAAGATGCTGATTTAGTAATTGCTGCTGATTGTGTAGCATTTTCTTTTTCAACTTTTCATCAGCGATTTTTAAAAGGCAAGATTCTTGTAATTTTTTGTCCTAAACTGGATAAGACATTAGGCATGTATTTAGAGAAGCTAGTGGCAATTTTTAAGCAAAATAATATAAAATCAATCACTCTTCTGCATATGGAAGTTTCCTGTTGTTCTGGGGTGGTAACTTTAGTGCAGGAAGCATTGAAGAAGTCAGGAAAGAATATTATAGTTAAAGACTATATGATTTCAATCAACGGTGAACTTGTATAGTTTTTCTAAAAAAGAGGTGAATTATGGATAAAAAGTTAGAAAAAGTAATGAATGAACAATTAACAAAAGAGTTTTACTCAGCATATTTGTATCTTTCAATGGCTGCTTATTTTGAATCTGAAAATTTAGCTGGATTTAGTCATTGGATGAAGATGCAGGTCCAGGAAGAAATTTTACATGCAATGAAGTTTTTTGATTTTTTAAACGAACGCAGTAGTTCTATTGTTCTAGAAGCGATAGATAAACCTTTAGCAAAATTCTCTTCAGTTAAAGATGTTTTTGAGAAGACTTTGGAGCATGAGAAGAAAGTTACTGCAAGTATAAATGATTTGTATGCTTTAGCTCAAGAAGTTAATGATCAGGCAACTTGTGTTTTCTTGCAGTGGTTTATTAATGAACAGGTTGAGGAGGAGAAAAATCCTGCAGATATTTTAGGTAAGTTAAGATATGTTAGTGATCAACCGGCAGGGATATTAATACTTGATAAAGATTTGGCTACTCGTCAGCAACCGGTTTTAGAGCCGGGCACAGAAAGAGCTGGTGCTTAGGATAAGGAGGCAGAATGGCTACAAAAAAGAAAAAAAAGGCAGCTGGAATTTTTAAAAACTATTTTTGAAAATTTATTATTGAAAAAGGAGGGTTATTAGGATGTTTTGCTATCAATGCCAAGAAGCGATTGGGAATACCGGGTGTACAAAATCTGGTGCTTGCGGAAAGAGCGAATCAACAGCAAATTTACAGGACTTATTAGTCTATGCTTTAAAAGGATTATCTATTGTTGGAGCTCAAGTCAAAGTTAAGGGCGCTTTAGATAGAAAATATGGTCGATTTATCGCAAAAGCTTTATTTGCCACAATAACTAATGCTAACTTTGATGATGCTAGAATAAGTATCCTGATTAAAGAAGCAATTACTTTAAGGGATGAATTAAAAAGTAATTGTGGGGTATGTAGTAGCCTTGGGGTGCATGATTCAGTAAGTTGGGTGCCTGCTAGTGAAGAAGAATTTATTGAAAAAGCAAGGCATATTGGAGTTCTATCAACCGAGAATGAAGATGTTAGATCATTAAGAGAGCTTCTTATTTATGGGATAAAAGGAATAGCTGCATATGCTGACCATGCAGCTGTTTTAGGCAAAGAAGATGATTTGATTTATAATTTTTTAATGAAAGTATTAGAGTCTACTACAAAAGATTTGTCAGTAGATGAGATGGTTGCCTTAGCGCTAAAAGCTGGAGAATTTGCAGCTATAACTATGGCTTTATTAGATAAAGCTAACACTACAGCTTATGGTAATCCTGAAATAACTAAAGTGAATATTGGGGTCAGAGATAATCCTGGTATACTTATTTCTGGTCACGATCTTAAAGATATGGAAGAATTGCTTAAACAAACTGAAGGTACTGGTGTGG
>JAGLSH010000070.1 GCA_023135855.1 Candidatus Omnitrophota bacterium | reverse complement strand
AATCCTCTTACTTGATCATTATTACATAACACTAAAGACCCAAAACGACCCATTGTTTGAGTGGCAGTGACAGTAAGCATCTTACCATGAGCTTTATGAAATTCAACTAACCTCTTTATATCCACATTGCTGACTCCATCGCCATAAGTTAACATAAAAGGATTGCCATCAATATGCTTCTGTATTTTTTTTATCCTGCCGCCGGTCATGGTTTCTAAACCAGTATCGACTAATGTAATTTTCCATGGTTCCGAAGAAGTATTATGAATTTTTGTTTCATTGTTGACTATATCAATAGTTACATCGCTCATGTGCAAAAAATAATGCGAAAAATACTCTTTAATCATATAACTTTTGTAACCCAGGCAAATAATAAAATCATTGAATCCAAAATGTGAATATGTCTTCATTATGTGCCAAATGATCGGTTTACCGCCAATTTCAACCATTGGCTTTGGAACCTTTATTGTTTCTTCACTTAATCTCGTGCCTTTACCCCCGGCTAAAATCACTACCTTCATATAGCCCCTCCAATGTTTTTTTCAACCGCTCTAAGTACTAAACATCTGTTTATAAATAGCTAGTCTTCCATTTTCTTTTTTGTTGAATAAACCCAATAAATGAATCAATGCACCAACCTATAAGAAATGCAAAAAGAGGCATGACCCATGCAAATTGACGCTGCATAAACCAATATGCAACTAAAAGATCAATATACAATATAACCATAATAGGAAAAACAATCAAGATAAGCAAAAAATTTATTTGCTTTAATCTATCTCGAAATGGTAAAATAAATGGGAAAACCAAAAAAATACCTAGAAAATATAAAGTTTTTTTACCAGCCAAGCAAGATAAAACAGACTTGATAAGACCAAAAAGACTCACCGGGGGGTCAGGTATGTATTTAAATACTTCACAGCCTATCCCCTTACTCGAATAAGGATTACCTAAGAAATACCACAAAAATAAAAGTGTCCCTACGATAACTATAACGCCTATAAAGCGATAATTATGCCTATCTATTTCTCCTAAGGTTCGTGTCCCTAATTCACGCAACAAAAAATAAGCAAGAATACAAAACAAAATAATACTTCCATAAACATGGTATATACTTGTAAAAATAAATAAGCTGCCAATCGCTATTTTCTGTGCTAATGATAAACGGTGACGACCTGAAGCTATCTGCTCAGAAAAATAAAACACACCTAATGCTAGAGTTGGCAAAACAGCATATGGCCTTAACTCAAATGAATGAAAAATCAAATCTCTATGGACAGCTACTAAGACAAATGTCGCTATCCACGCGAAAATCGAATGAAAATAACGCTTGCAAATAAGGTATAAGAAATAAAAACCTAAAAGCGTAAATAAAATATGGGGGATTGCAATGCCTAATTTATTAGTTTTAAAAAAAGAAACAAAAGGCCAATTAATAATATATTCTCCGGGGAAATAAGTAAAGTCTGTATAATGAATCCTTTGCCAAAACGGCTTAAATGCTCCCTTCATAAAATGCAGTGAATATATTTCATCTCTCCAAAATTCGCGGTTCAATAAACAGACAAACCGTAAATACAACCCATAACCAGTAAAAATAACTGCGATAATTTCGTTACGAAATTTCTCAATGAACAATCTCAGTTTCTTAAAATCCATTTTCTCCTTGGCTTATGCTCTCATCAACCAAACAAACAATTAAATACATCAACCTCTCAATACGCCCCTTTGGCTTTAAAAACCACAGGTATTGTCTTCCATAAAATTAGAAAATCAAGCCCAAAGGACCAATTACTCACATACCATAGGTCCCACTTTCCCCAATGGTAAAAAGACAAATCAGACCTTCCTTTAATTTGAGCTAAACCGGTTATGCCCGGCCTTACCATAAACCTCTCTAAATGGTCAGAATCTAATTTTTGACTCTCCTCTACCGGAAAAGGCCGCGGCCCAACTAAACTCATATCTCCCTTTAAAACATTAAACATTTGAGGGAATTCATCTATACTATATTTTCTTAAAAACTTACCGATGCGAGTAACTCGAGGATCTTTCTTTATTTTAAAAATAACATTCCCTTTAGATTCATTCTTGTCCATGAGATTAGTTTTCAAACTCTCTGCCTCTTTTACCATAGAACGGAATTTATAGAAATTGAAAGGCTTCCTTCTGTAACCAACTCTTTTCTGAACATAAAACATTGGTCCTCTAGAATCAAGTTTGACTAATATAGCCACGATTATAAATAAAGGAGAAAGAAGGGTTAAGAAAAGTAATGACACTACAAAATCAAATAATCTTTTCAAGGCTACTTCTGCAGGATGAAATGATCTCTCTTTATAAGTTAATAAAGGCATCATTCCTAGATAACTAACCTCTAACATCGGTAATGCCTGCTCAAAGTTTTCAGGAACAATTTTTACACCCAATCTTAAGCCCTTTGCCTGCTCTATCAAATTTGATATTACCTTTTTCTCAGAAGGAATAGTGATAATTACCTCGTCAATAAAGTGCTTTTTGGCTATACGGAAAAAATCCGTTAATTTGCCGATTACTGCCGCCCCATCTTTTAATTGACCTCCATTATCATCTAAGAAGCCTATAACCCGAAGTCCTAAGTGAGGGCTTCTCTGTATCTCCTGCCAAACTAATTTTCCTATCTTACCAACCCCGACTATAAGTACATTTTTATTGCTATATCCTTGGGCTATGAGTTTCCTTAATAATAATCTTTTTATAACCCTCCAAGTCGGCAGCGTAAAACAAAGAAGAAGAAAGCTCTTCAAGAAAATATGACGCGAGAAGAATTGATATTTAGCAAAAAATATTACTCCTGACATCAAAATACCTGTCCAAAAAACACTGATAATTGTCCGGAAGATTTCCTTGGGAATGCTTAACCCTCTGTCGGTGATATAAAGATTTCTTCTATTTAAAGAAATAACTAAAAATACAGCCCAAAGTATAAAAATAAAAGAATATTCCCGAAAGTTAGGCAAAATAGCTTTGCTAGCAATAATATCCTTTAGCAAATTGTAGCGAGAAATATAAGAATAAAAGCAAATTAGACCTATAAAAATTAGATCTACGACTATATAGAAAGGGAAGATTTTCCGTCTCTGTCTAAGCATATTATGTAGTGTACTATTTATTTAAAAAATATGCAAGGTTTTCATCAATAGATAGGGTCCTTGAAAAAGGAAGGGCTAAAATGCTTTTCTATATTTTCTTTTTCAGAAATATACTCTGCAATGCTATTCGCTAATAAATTATACCCTTTCGGGCTGTAATGCCCTGCAGAGTTAATACCCACAATACCCTCTTCTCCCAGCAATGATTTTTGAGAAATATAATTAATACCTTTATTCTTACAAACTTTTTCTGTAAACTTGATAAAAGAAGGAATATCGCTCGGTATAGTGGTTAAAGCAAAAAAAATGTTGTTTTCCTGACAAAATTGTTTCATATTTACTAAAGACTCCTTATACAATTTATATGCGAGGTTAAACTCAGCATCGGTTTCATCTCTTTTTGCAATATCAATTGCATGAAAATTGTCGTATTTTCGTGGAAAGTAAGTTTGATAAACAAACCACAAGTTTTTAGCTAGATGCGAGTGTCGTTTGAGAAATTTTTTTAGCCAACCATCATTAGAGGTTACTATGCTGTATCTCTTCTTTGCATCAGCAATGTCTCCCCCAGGGTCATTTGAAAAAACTAGAACAATTACAATATCGGGATGATAAAGATGATAAAATTTCTTTAATACCTTGTAATAAATCCTAGTCGAATATCCGTTAACTCCGGTGTTTATAGTCTCTGATCTTATTCCTTTTTCCTCTAATATTCTTTCAAGCTGTTTAGGCCATGTCTGAAACGGCTTAACAC
>JAGLSH010000007.1 GCA_023135855.1 Candidatus Omnitrophota bacterium | reverse complement strand
GGGCTCCTCTGACAAGTAATCATGTTTTTTAGTAGCCCAACCAACACTGTTTGCAAAGTTTTCAGCATCGCAAATATCCTTTGGCCATTTTCCGTTGTGTGCAAAATACAAAATTGATTTATTCTGGTGAAAAGAATCCTTATGCTCTCAGTAGCATAGCAAGAAAATACCACGATGCTTTGAAAAAACGCTTACAGGTTTTCCTCGCGCTAAAACATATACCTAATCTTACTCGGGCTCAAAAAGAAAAAATTGAAGGAGATATGCCAACTTATAGTATTTTAAACTTAATGAATTTTCTCAAGAAAGCTTTTCCTTCAGAACAGACAAAGATACAAAATTTTCTGAATAAACATGAAACAATTATAAAGAGAGTAAAATGGGTTAGAGATAAATCAGAACATCCATTAATGCAGCTTTGGTCAATGCCGGGTAAAATATATGAAGATAGAAATGAACAGCCAAACAGCACCAAGCCGCCTAAAGATCATTTATTATATAATTTTATTATAGGCGTCAATAACGCAGTAATTGATATTTATATTTTATTACTTGACTTAGATCCTGTTTCTCGAGACGAAGAGCAGTACAAAATTCTTAACGACTTCAGAGTCGTATCTTAAGAGCTTTTTAATTAGTGTAAATCTCAAAAATTCCTTTTTTCAACCTTATCTTATGTACTCTTGACTTTGGAATCCAGATTCTCGTACCATTGCAATAAACCAGAATAGCTTTATTAGTTTCATGTAAAAAACGGACCTTGATCCAGATTTTCTTTTGGTAAGGATATTTTGGGTGGTAGTTATAGAAAGACCAAAACATTATTACTTCTCCTTATAGTTACAGGCTTTTCGCGCTGTTGATTTGTTAATATTCAGACTTTTGGCTATGTTTTCATAAGACATACCTAGTAGACGTAACTGTTTGACTTTTTGGGATATAATCTGGTATAATGCTGTTCGTTTAGCGGGCTCAACAACAATAGTAGTTTTGATTTCTGATAAGGTTCGAATTGGTTGCAGTAGCGCCCGCCATTGAAACCAATTCGAACCCTTGTTTTTCTCATCGAGAAGAGCAAGGGTTTGTGCTTTTATATGGGCCACGTAATAAGGTTTAAATTTTCCTTCCTGGGCGTTAACCACGAATAGAAGTCATTATTAGAATCCGACACAGGCTCAAGAGTTATTGGGGATAGGAGCTCTTTTAAGGCAAGAGCTGCAGAGGTGGTGTTCTTACTAAGAGTGTCATGTAAATGCCCTAAACGGTCTTTTATTCACTCTATAGGAGGGGATTTAAAAGTATTTCGCTTTTGAAATTAAAATAGACGAGTTAGCGGGAAGATAGAGTTTATGATCGTAAAGGGTGATAAAGGTAGCGTTTACAAGAAGTATAGTAGCTAACGGATATAGTGTATTAATGTCAGCACATTATTATATTGTGTTATACTTGACACATTATTATATTGTGTTATACTTGGCATGTAAAAGGAGTGAGATTATGACTTGTTATAGATGTGGGGAAGTAATAGAGAGTGAAGATAAGATAATACATGGATTGCATGAGAAGTGTTTTGTTGAATGGTTTGCCCTTGAGGGTGATGAGAATTTTAAAGACGTTACAATCAAAAGCGCTATTTCAGCTGATCCAAAAGAGGAAGATCATTCGGCAGGCATGGCATCAAGCTTTTTTCAAGGAAAGTTTAAAAAATATTCAGCCGAACTGAATGGGAAAAAATATATTCTAAAGGTAAAAGATGATAAATTTCCTGAATTACCGGGCGTTGAATTTTTATGTAATAATATAGCTGTATTTTTTGGAATAAATGTACCTAAATTTTATTTTATAAAGTTTGAAAACTCCTTAGAAACATTTGTAAGCAAAAATTTTATGCCGGATTTTGGTACTGCAGATTTGGTGCATATATATCATTTTTTTAAAAAAGGAGAAGAATTTAGTTTTGAAGTAATCATAAATATTCTCAAAAAGCAGACTGAGAGGCTTGAAGATGTAAATAGGTTTGTCGAATTATGTTTTTTTGATGCGCTTATAGGGAATCACGATCGGCATGGAAGAAATCTTGCTATTGTAAGAAAAGCTAAAAAATGTTTTTTATCACCATTTTATGATAATCCTGCTTATTTAGGCACGGAAGAAAAAGAATTGCTTGGTGCGATTCATGAGCCAAAAGGTAAAATTGCGGTAAAAAATACAATAGAGCCGTCTATTAAGGATTATTATAGGGAAGCAAAAAGATTAGGCTATTTAGACGTGGCAGCTAATTTTATAAAAAAAATAGATTTAAAAGAAATAAAAAAACTTATTGATGATGCTTTTATTTCATCTAAAAGGAAAAAAGCATTTTTTTCTTTGGTGGAAAGAAGGTATGCGGAGGTAGGAGATGAGATACAAAAATAAGAATTTAAAAATAATAGCCGTTAATGTTTTTCTAGAAAAAAGAAAAACTATGGTTTATGTTGGTCAATTGACGCGTGAAAACAAAGGATACAGGTTTGTATATAAAAAAAACTATTTACATGCGGAGGCAGCTATTCCTTTGGGGAATGAAATGAGGCTTACTCGACAAGAACGTTTTTCCAAAACGTTATTTCCTTCATTGGTTGATCGCATACCTTCAAGAGAAAATCCTTCATATTCTGATTATTGCAAAAGTGTTGGGATTGAGGTGACAGAAGAGGATCCTTTAGTACTTTTGTCTACTATTGGGAGAAGAGGGCCTTCTTCTTTTATTTTTGAGCCCGTATACGATAGAGGTTTTAATGGAGATATGTGTAAAATGTTTAGAATAGACCTGGGGCTTACTGTCAGAGAGTTTTCTGGTGTTTTTGATGTGGCAACGGCTACCGTCATGGCATTAGAACAGGGAAAGAAAAGCGGTTCAGGGAAGGAAGTGCTTAAGCGATTAGAAATATATTGCATGTATCCAGGTATTGCTCTTGATGAAGTATTTCTTAGAGGAGGAGTTTTGCATGAAAGCAAGAGAAGGAGAGTTGTGCAGATTCTCAGAAATCGCAAAAAGCAAAAAGGGGATGGGTATATTTCAAAATAATTAAGTACTGCGCCCCTAAAATTACTAGAGCAATTACAAAAGGATACTGGGATTTTTGAAAATCCAATTATTGGATATGCTCATGAGGGCGAATATCCAAAATCAAAAAAATAAAAAAGGTGGTCTCTAGAAGCCTTGTTGTAAATGAATATTTTTAAAACCATATTTATTTGTAAAAAAACTAATTCGATGGATAGAGAAAATTCCTGTTCGAAGGGATGCTTAAACTGATGAAGAGAAAAATATTCCTTTTTCGACTCTCTTACAAATAAGCGGTCATTCGCTTCGTAGCTTAAACATTAGAGAAGAGTCATCTCATTTAATTGCTAGCTATTCCCATGCAGATGCAAGATCTTATTATTTATACGCTGTAGTTGGTGAAGTTTTATCCTCTTGCATGTCGTGTATGCTAGTAGTTAGATGGGTGGATGATTCAGAAGAGGAAATAATATTTGGATATCCGAAAAAGGATTCCGGAAATGAAACGATTTCTGGAGACCGAATAGGGCACTTTATCCATGAAAGTATTATTGATGAATTTTAAATACGATTCCGAAAGTTACAAGAGTATCTATGCAATTTAATTTGTTTCTCAGAAATAAAAGATCAGAAGTATTTTCAGCTATTTTTTTCCGCTGAAGCTTTGTCAGATATCAAATATGCAAATCAGGACATTGCTGAGTTCTTCGGTAATCCTATTGAAAATTTCAATCACCAATTTAAGGAACTATTGACTCGTTGTAAGAAGTTGATTAATGACCTGGATAAAGGAAAATGTTGGTTTTTAAACCCAAAAGTTAATTTTAATTCTAAGGCACAACAAAGCGTCATGTCTTCCTATAGACAAAGATATATGAAAGCAGTTCAAATTACCTCCAACGGCGAAAAAGTAGTGTTAGGCCCTACGTATAAGGTGGGGTATGGGGGTCAGTAAATCGGCGCACGCATTAGTTAAGGAGCATTTCAAAGATCATACGTTTGACGATGTAAAGAATGCAATAAACAAAATCCCTGTTATATGCCTTAACGTTTTTTGGAGAGTTTCTGAGATAGTAAACATTGAATGCCCGAAAAATTTTAAAGAAATTCTTGAATGCGCTAGGGATGGTAAAAGAGGGGTAAAAGGAATTAAAAATACTACACAACGCAATTTAGGTATCGGTGATTTAGTCACAACAGATGGCTCAGATGTTGCGGAAATCTTGGAGGCATATATATCTTCTTAGGAGTATAGAAGCTACTATGTTAGGTACCTGATTAATCCAAAAATAAAAGAAATTGAGGAGGAGTGGTTACTCTCAAGGTATATTGGTCCATGTTTGCTTAAAAAATATGACGTGAGAAAATTATTCGAGCAGAACGTCGCGCCGTTAATAGAGGGCAAATCTATTGATTGGATAGATAAACAAACCGACGAGGTAGTATATATCATGATAAAGCCACAATATTGCAAATGGCTGATTTGGGGCATTTAAAGATGTTTTTTGGGAATCGGAAGTATAGTATTTAATTATCTCACCGAACTTTTTTTAATGTAAATTTCAAAAATACCCCCTTTTAACCTTATTTTATATACCCGCGATTTGGGAATCCAGAGCTTTTTATTGTTACAATAAACCAGAATAGCTTTATCGGTTTCGCGTATGAAACGGATCTTGATCCAAATTTTTTTTGGTAAGGGTATTTTGGGTGGTAATTATAAAATAACCAAAACATATCTTATTCCTCCTCAATGAGACTTTTCCGATGAAACATCGGGATTAGCCGAATTGATCCCGAACGAGCGTTGAATAAATTATCGTAGACAATTTACTCAACATCTTTGCGACTCGGGATATAATTGCAGGCTTTTCGCGCCGTTGATTTATCAATATTTAGACTTTTGGCTATACTTTCATAAGACATGCCTAGTAGGCGTAACTGTTTGACTTTTTGGGATATAATCTGGTATAATGCTCTTCGTTTAGCAGGCTCAATAACAACAGTAGCTTTAATTTCTGAGAAAGTTCGAATTGGGTGAAGTAGCGCCCGCCATTTATTTTTTGTGTATGATTGATTTTGTAAAAGGTAATTTTACCTGCATCCTTAATTTCCTATTAAAAGGAAGTATTAAAAAAAGGGGCAAAATGACAACCTCGTCAAAATCTAGGAAACTCACCGTTAAAGAAGATATTAAAATAGTATTCTGTAGACATGTTGCAGCAATTGGAATTATAACTATTTCTTTTGGGGCCTTTGCTTTTTTCCTTCAGAGGAATGTTTTGATATACGGAGCGATGGGATTTGCCTTTAGCATAGCGCTAGGGTATCTTCTAAGATCGTTAGATTCAACAATAAAAACTTCTGAAGATATAGAATCTTGCGCCAACATGCCTTGCTTGGGGAATATTTCTTTAATAAAAAAGGAATTTAAGGATAAGAATGATAATAGCTCAACATCTTATCAGCGCAATTACTCTTATGTGTCTGAAGATTTTAAAAAAGCTGAAACTTTAATTCTAAACTCTTATTCTGGAGAAGAGCCGCTTAAGACTTTTGTTATTAGTAGCTTTATACCAAAAGAGGGGAAAAGCTTTATGGCTACAAATATTGCTATAGCTTTTGCAAATTCAGGAGAAGAAACATTACTTATTGACGGGGATATGAGAAAGGGCAGCCTTAATAAAATTTTTAATATTGATAGAGACAAAGGGTTATCTAATGCTTTAGCTGGAGCATCTCTTTTTCACGAAGTAGTAGTTCCGACTGAAGTAGATAATCTTTCTTTATTGCCTTTAGGAGCAGTTTCTCCTAATCCTATAAAGCTATTAAAAGGAAGCAAGATAAAAGACATTTTAAGCGAAGCTAGAACAAAATTTAAAAAGATAATTATCGATACTTCTCCAGTATTAAGCGTTACCGATGCTCTTTTTTTTGGGAGCGAATGCGATGGGCTAGTTTTTGTAGCCAAGGCTGGGGTTACTTCTTTTCAGCATATTACAGAGGCTAAGCAAATGATTGAAGGAAAAGTAAATATTTTAGGAGCATTGTTAAATGGTGTAGAGTCTAAAAAAGGCAAGCATTAATTTACAGTAACCGCTAAATTATCATAACGAGTTACTTAAACTTTCTTATAGATTTTTTCTAAGACTTTGATATAATTTAGATACTTTGGCGGCGTAGCTCAGGCTGGTAGAGCAAACGGCTCATACCCGTTTTGTCGGTGGTTCAAGTCCACTCGCCGCCATATTTTTAAGGAGGTAGGGTGAAGCGATTCTTTGATTGGAAAATCATACTTAGCTTAGCTTTAATTATACTTTCAGCTGCAATCTATTTCATTCACTATTTAATCTTCAGAGATGCCCATCATATTTTTATATATTTAATTGGAGATATTGCTTTTGTTTTTCTGGAAGTTTTGATGGTAACTATGGTGTTACATCAGTTGCTGCACCATAGAGAAAGAAAAACCATGTTGAATAAGCTGAATATGGTTATAGGTGCATTTTTTAGCGAAGTGGGCACAGAGTTGCTTAAGGGTTTTTCTGTTTTTGATAGTGAGGCTTTTAAAATTACCCAGAAATTAGTTATAACTACAGAATGGTCTGAAAAAGAGTTTTTTAAAATTTGTAAAAGTATCAAAAAACATAATTATAAAGTTGATATCAAAAAAGAAGATTTAGAGAACTTAAAAAGTTTTTTGAAAGAAAAGAGGCAATTCCTATTAGCTCTTTTAGAAAACCCAAACCTATTAGAGCATGAATCGTTTACAAATTTATTGTGGGCTGCATTTCATCTTACTGAAGAACTTACTTATCGGAGGAGTTTAGAAGGGTTGCCAGAGGCAGATTGCCACCATCTGATTGAGGATATAAAAAGAGTATATCAGCTTTTGATTGTAGAGTGGCTGAATTATATGGAACACTTAAAAAATGATTACCCGTATCTTTTTTCTTTGGCGATTAGAACAAATCCTTTTGATAAAAATGCAAGCGTTGTTTTAAAATAAGCGGAGGAAACGGGTGACTTGGATTTTTTACAGGTGATACAATGGAACAGCTAAAAAATCTTAAATGCGAAGTTTGTAAAGCAGGCGCTCCGGTAGTTACTAAGGAGAAGGTAAATGCTCTCAAGCTAAGCATTCCTGAGTGGGAGATAATCGAAGAAGATAACATAAATAAATTAACTCGCCGGTTTAAATTTAAAGATTTTAAAGAAGCTCTAACCTTTGTTAATGATATTGGGAACATTGCTGAAAAAGAAGGACACCATCCTGTAATGGTGGTGGAATATAACCATGTTATTGTAAGCTGGTGGTCACACAAGATTAAGGGTTTGCACAGAAATGATTTTATAATGGCAGCGAAGACAGACAGTATTAAGGGAAGGGAACAAGTATAGCTAGTTAATAATTTATTTTATAGTAGACTGGTTTTCTAATTTATAAATTTTTATAAGGAGATAAAATGAAGTGTCCAAAGTGTGGTAGTGAAAAAGTAGTAAGAGGAAGAATTTTTAATCAGGTTGACTATATTTCTCCAGAAGCATTTTTTAGGCCCAAAGAGCTAAAGCGTTTTTCATTGTTTGGAATAAACGTCCGAGTAAAGAAAAATGATTTTTCTGCTTGTGGAGAGTGTGGGCTTGTTTGGTCGGAGATTAATATTGATGAGTTGACAAAAGTTGTTGCCAACAGTGGACGGAAAAACATTAAGGATGATTTTGGAATAAAAGAAGAAAATAACGGAGAAGGTTCAAAAGAGTAAAATTTAATATAAGGAAATATTTAAAGGGGGTCCAGCGTGAGTATAGAGATAGAAAAGCCCAGTCAAGAAGAGCTAGGTAAATTAGGGGTTGAAAGTTGGCCTATTTGGGAGAAAGAAGCCAGTAGCTTTGATTGGCATTATTTTTCAAGAGAAATTTGTTATTTTTTAGAAGGAGAGGTAGAGGTAGAAATGTCAAGTGGAGAAAGAATAAAAATAGAAAAAGGAGACTTGGCGACTTTTCCTCAAGGATTAAGCTGTAAGTGGCACATTAAAATAAAGGTCAAAAAACACTATAACTTCAGCTGAGTTAAGCAGAAGTTATTTTCTTTTTTTTACCTTTAGTTAAGAAATGCTTTGCACGCTTGGTAAGCTTCTCGTAAGGAATCTCTCCTTTTGAGTGTTGTTTAGCTTCTTTGCGAGCCTTGTTAGTTTTTTTCTTATGAATTTTTTTTAGCTCTTTTTTTGGTCTTCCCATAAAACCTCCTATACTTTAAAGCATTATTTATAGAAAACACCTTTTGTCAAGGTATTTCTTGAAAGTGCCTATTTCTCTTGATAAATATTTTGTTGCTTAAATTGCTTTTTTTCCATATAATAGTAGCCTAATGAATGAATTTTGGGAAGGACTAAGTAATAATAAGGCTTTCGGAGCAATGTTTTTTAGCGCAATAATTGCGCAAGGTTTAAAGATTGTCTTGGGGCTGATAAAAGAAAGGAAGTTTAATTTTTATTGGCTTCTTGGTACAGGGGGGATGCCGTCTACTCATAGCGCTGCTGTAGTATCTTTAGTGGTGTGCATGGAGAAAGAGTTAGGCAGCTCTTCGCCCTTTTTTGCTTTAAGTATGCTTTTTGCTTTGATTACTATGTTTGATGCTCAGACTTGGAGACGGTCTATAGGATTCCAAGCTAAGATTCTTAATAAAATAATGATGGATTTTCAAGAAGGGAAGAAACTTAGAGAAGATAGATTAGGAGAGTTGGTGGGGCACACACCGATAGAGGTTTTTATGGGTGCCCTTGTGGGAGTTGTTGTAACTCTTATGGTCTATCGATAGAAAGGAGTTTTATGAAAAAAATACATATAGGGATTATAGTCGGAGGGATTATTATAGCAGTTATCTTAGCTTTGAGTTTACCGTCTAAGAATGAAGAAGAACAAAATATTAATCCAGATAAAATTTCTTTAAAAGATGCCGAGAACGTCTTTGATAGTGGAAAACTTTTGGAAGCAAGAGATCTTTACAGAGCTGCAGCTGAGAAGGATTTTGATGTGAATAAATTAGAGAAGATACAAGAAAGATTAGAGGAAATAAATATTAAGCTTATTTTTTCATCAGCCAAGGATGAGTGTAGCGCTAGTTATGTAGTTAAGCATGGGGATGCTTTGGTAAAAATTGCTAGAAAATTTGGCACCACAGTGAATCTTATAAAGAGAGCAAATAATTTATCTTCAGACATAATTCGTCCAAATCAAAAACTGAAGGTAAGCACTTGTAAATTTTCTATAGTTGTAGATAAATCTCAAAATCTTCTTTTTTTAAAAAGAGAAGGAGAAGTTCTTAAAACATATATTGTTTCTACCGGGAAAGACAACTCAACCCCTACAGGAGTTTTTCATATTGGCAATGATAAACTTATAAAACCTACCTGGTATAAGACCGGCGCAATCATTCCCCCAGATAGTCCAGACAATATTCTTGGGGCAAGATGGATGGGTTTAAAGGGAGTTGATGACGGAGGAGTAAAAATAGAAGGTTATGGCATCCATGGCACAACTAAACCCAACGAACTAGGAAAACAAATTACTCTGGGCTGCGTGAGAATGAAGAATGAAGACGTAGAAGTTTTGTTTGATATTATTCCTGTTGGTAGTGAAGTAGTCATCATTGATTAAGATTGGAGCGTGATAACTTATGATACAGAATTGGGATTTTGAAAAACCGATTATTGAATTAGAGAAAAAGATAGAAGGCTTGAAAAAGTTTTCCGAAGATAAAAGTGTAGATCTCTCTTCAGAAGTTAATGATTTAGTTAGAAAATTAAAGAAGCTTAAAAAAGAGATTTACTCTAAACTTTCTCCTTGGCAAAAGATTCAGATTTCTCGCCATCCTAAAAGACCAACTACTCTTGATTATATTGCTATGATAATGGAAGATTTTATCCCTTTAGCTGGGGATCGCCTTTTTGGAGACGATAAAGCCCTTTTAGCTGGTTTTGCAACATTGGATGGTAAAAAGATTGCCATTATTGGTCATCAGAAGGGAAAAGATACCAAAGAGAATATTAAAAGGAATTTCGGGTGTGCTCATCCCGAAGGCTATCGTAAGGCGATGAGGATAATGCATTTAGCTGAACGCTTCAATATACCGATTGTATGCTTTGTAGACACTCCTGGTGCTTATCCTGGGGTCGGAGCGGAAGAACGAGGACAGGCACAAGCCATTGCTGAGAATATCAGAGATATGTTTTCTATAAAGACACCAATTTTAGTTACGATTATTGGCGAAGGAGGGAGCGGAGGAGCTTTGGGTATAGGAGTAGGCGATAAAGTCTTAATTATGGAATATGCTTATTATTCAGTAATCTCTCCTGAAGGGTGCGCAGCTATTCTTTGGAAAGATGCATCTAAGAGAGAAGAAGCAGCCAAGGTATTAAAATTAACTGCTCCGGATCTTCTTGAAATGGGTATTGTTGATGAAATTATTTATGAGAGTGAAGGTGGCGCTCACAGAGGAGTAGAATTTTCAGCTCAAAACCTTAAAAGTGCATTAAGTAAAAATTTGGATGAGCTTTCTCGTTTCTCCTCAGAAGAGTTGTTAAGCCAAAGATACGAAAGATATAGAAGGATAGGAGTTTATAACGAATAAAAGTAAGAACAAATAGGTTATTTTTTAATCTTTGTTTATTTATGAGCATACAGAAGCTAATAATTTTAGGGATCTTAAAACAAGGACCTAAACATGGTTATGAGATAAAAAAAATAATTAAAAAAGAACTAGAAGTTTTTGCTTCTCTAGAAAATAAATCAATTTATTACCCCTTAAAGACTATGGAGGAAGGAGGGCTAATAAAGAAAAAAAAAGTTTCTAAAGAATGTGGCAAAATAGAACGACATGTTTATTCTCTTACCTCTTTAGGGGATAAAGAGTTTCTTAAATTAGCCATGGCTACTTTACTTTCTCAAAAGCGTCCTTTTATTGACATAGACATTCCTCTTTATTTTTTACCTTACTTAGAGAAAAAAAAGGTTTTTGTTCATCTTCGAGTAAAGAAAAAATTTTTAGAAAAGGTTAGAAAGTGGTTGACCGATAATCTTAAGAGAAAAGATGAATTTTCTCCTCACCAAAAACTTCTCTTAAAACATCATCTTAATCTTCTTAATGCTGAAGAAGGCTTTGTTAATGAAGTTATGAAAATTGTTAAGAATTAATAAGATCTAGTCCATTAAACCTTTGGCAGGAGTGTTGATTTAAGGGTTAGAAAGTGGTAATATTTAATTAAAGAAGCAAATAGCTAATTTTGGAAAAGTTGTTTGTTTTATTGTGTTTTTATGTTTCTGGGAGGATTTATTTTTGGGTAAAAGAGGGGGATGAATAGAATGAGAAAAGCAGCAGCTTTAATAACTGTTTGTATTGTGATTGTATTCCTTAGCATGATGGGAATTGCCTTTGTTATACGGACTATCCAAGAGAAAAATTTAACCAGTAGACATATTGATTCTGTACGAGTTTTTTGGCTAGCTGAAGCTGGCATTAGCAGGGCTTTAGATGAATTAAGAAGTGATTACAAACAGTGTGGGACGAATTTATGGTCAGGATCTTTGTCTTCTGTTGATGGAGGGTATTCAATTGATTCAGCTTGTAATGGAACAGAGCGGGTAGTGACTTCTCGGGGGTTTATTCCCCTAACAGGTTCTTCTCGAGCACAACGAGTAATTGAGGTATCTATAGAAAAAGACATACCACTGCATTTTTATACCAATGCTTTATATTCTGCAGGAGATATTGATATAAACGGAGATTCTGCTACTGTAAATGGAGATGTGCGTTATGCTGGTGAATGTGATAATCCTGATCCGATAACTGGGAATGCCACACAAGATTCTTCTGTTGCTCCCTTAGCTCTTTTAGACTTTCAACAACTTTTAACTATTAGCCAAAGTCAAAATAATTATTATGATGAGGAGAGGATAGACTCTGGAGATTCTTACCCGGTTTCATTTTGGTATTCACCACCAACTGATCCTAATGATCCAACAACTGGTATTCCTAATATTGTTTATATAACTGAAGATTTAGAACTTAGAGGGAACTTTGGTATCGTTGGTGGTTTTTTTGCGGTAGTCGGAGATGTTATTACGTCTCCTGATGATGTTCAAGATGCTACTATTAGCGGAAATGGACAAATAGAAGGAATGGTCTATACCCGAGGTTCTTTTAGAATAAATGGCGGCGGGAATAACCTTAATGTTGATGGTGCAGTTTGGGGAGGAGAAGAGATCCGTTTAAATGGCAATGTCCATATAATATATAATTCAGATTATATGGGAGCTGTGCAATCTTTAGGAATAGATGCAGAAGCCCAGGTTACTTCTTGGGAAGAAAAATAATATAAAATTAATTTTTACTGATGGAAAGAAATATATGAAAAAATCTATGACTATAGCGGAAGTACTTCTTGCCGCGATATTTTTAGCGGTTGTGCTTAGTGGCATTTTAATGCTTTTTGTCAATTGTATGCTTTTAAATGAAGCTAATCGTAATTCGACTGTAGCCATAACTCATGCCCAATACGTAATGGAGGAGATTCGAAGTACGTCTTTTACATCAATACAAGCAATAGCTAATAATGGTACTTGGGATTTAAATGCTATTGAGCTTGCAGCCTCTCCCTATAACTTAGCAGTTTTAAATGTTGAAATAATAGATACGACAGTTACAAGTGTTGGGAATCTTCTAGACGTAGCAATAGACATAAGTTGGGAAGATCGAAGAGGGAGAGTGAGGAGCGACCAACTAAGAACACAAATAGCAGATTATTAGCCGGAGAAAATAGTGGAAAAATGTGAGACTTGTCATAGCAGCAAAGGAGGATTTACTCTAGTTGAGATGATGATAACTGTGGGTATTTTCCTGATTGTAATTGGAGCTATGCATCAAGTGTTTGTTGGTGGTCAGAAGGCCTGGGATAGTGATATGAGCCTATTAGAGATACAACAGTCGACTCGTCGGGGGATTTATTCAATAACAAGAGAGATGAGGGCAGCTAGCCGTAGTAGTGTGACTATGGCTGGTGGCTGTGATCATGTTTCTTCTCCAGAGAGTTGCACTCAAGTTATCTTTGATACTCCTAGTGAGAGTAATATTCAATTTTTTTATGATAGTGGGGCTAACCAACTTATCCGTCAGGATTCTTCAGCGAATCAGATAATTTTAGCGAGCAATATTAGTGATGTCTATTTTTGTTGTGCTCACGGAGATGGTGATTGCAGCTGTAATGCTACTTATGATATTTTAGATGTCCAACTTCAGGCTGAAAAGAATGCTTGGGGACGAACCTTGGATTTTTCCTTAAAAACAAAAGTGAAAATAAGAAATGATTAAATGGCTAAATTTTGGAAGCTTATATTAAGTTTTTTAGTAGGTTGGTTAATTGACAGAGATTGTAAAAAGTGATAGCATTTATACTAAGAAAATAAGTCTGAAGAAATAAAGGAGGATGAGGTGAGGATAAGAGTTTTTTCATCCAATGTGAGTTTAAAAAGAAGAGTTTGTATTGCCATAGCCTTAGTTTCTATATTGCCGGTGATCGTTCTATTTTACCATTTTTCTGGATATTATGTTTCTTTTTGGACTACGGCAATTTTGTCTATAGTAGTATTCTTAGGCTGGTGGGTTGTATTTGAAGTTTTTGCATCTATTATTAAAGTTTATATCCGCTCTCGAAAAGCTCTTAAAGACATTGGAGAAAATATTCCGGTAATTCCTGATGAAGTTCAAAGTTTAGAGAATATGATTGGTATTCTTTCAGACAAAGTGAAGAAAGGTTTTGAGCAGTTAAGAGATTTTACTCAAATGACCGAAGATTTAAACAAAGAAGTTTCAAGAACAGTACTTATTCTTTCCACTATTTTACAAGCAAATGATTTATTTTCCAAAGACGCTCCAGCAGAGTCAGTGGTTAAATTAATTGTTAATCACCTTAAACATCTTATCCGAGTTGAAGTTTGTTTTTGCGTTTTAGAGGATAGAGCAAAGGGTAAACTTGACATAGTAGCTTTAGTTGGAGGAGATTCTTCAAAGTTGGATAGTTTTTTTAAGAAAAGAAAAAAAGAGGCTAGTCGTTTTAAGGATATAATTGTAGTGGATGAGGGTAATAAGCCAAAAAATTCCTTTAGTTGGAGCCAGGAGCTAGGGGTGAAAAATATTGCTTTTGCTTCGATCAATAATAAAGGAAGGGTTATCGGTATGATTGGAGTTGGAAACAATGAAGACGGATTTTCTTTTAGCAAAGATGATTTAGAGATTTTAGGTTTATTTGCTCAGAATGTTGCTCTTATTTGGCAGCATGAAAGGCTTTCAGAGAAGATCGAAAAGTTAGAGATTGTTGATTATTTAACAGGTCTTTATAATGAGAAGCTAATAAAGACAAGGTTGGATGAAGAAATTAAAAGGTCTACCATTTATCAGCGACCTTGTGGGTTTATTGAGTTAGAGATAGTAAATTATGATGATTTTCGAGAGGAACATGGAATGATTGAAGCTGAAAAAGTACTTAAAAAAATAGCTAAGGTTTTTAAAAGTGTTTTGAGACCAGTTGATATCGCTGGAAGAACTGGACCAAATAAATTAGGAGCTATTCTTATTGAGAGCAACAGGAGACAATCTCAAGAGATTGGTGAAAGCATAAAAAATAACTTAAGTGAAGTTTGTGGACCTGAGATTAAACTAAGATTTTCTGTAGCAGAAAGCCCGATTCATGGGATTACTGCACAGGAGCTTATGACCTTTGTTCAAAAGTCGAATAATATATAAAAAGAAATGGCAAAATTCCATAAACAAATCGATAAGCCTTTAGGGCAAATTTTAGTTGAAAGAGGCGTTATAAGTAACGGCCAGCTAAAAAAGGCGCTAGAAAAACAAAAGCGTGATGGGGGGCTTATCGGAGAAATAATTGTGGAATTAGGATTTGCAAAAGAAGAGGATATTGCTTATTGTTTGTCTTTACAATTTGGCTATCCTTATCTTTCTTTAGAAAATTACGAAATAGCTCTCGATATTATGGGAATTATTCCTAAGAATGTTGCTAGTCATTATTGTCTAGTGCCAATAGATAAAATAAGCAACACTCTTACAGTTGCTATGGCCAATCCTTTAAATATCCAAGCTATAGAAGATTTAGAAGATATAACTCAGTGTGATATTCAGATATTCGTAAGCACTCCTTCAGATATACGCGGAAGCATAGAGAAATTTTTTGGCAAGTAAGATTAACTTTTATTAAGTAAAATTTATGAAAAGGAAAAAATTTACAGATTATTTGATAGAAGAAAAAGCGATTAGTCAAAAAGAATTAGATAAAGTTTTTGAGATTCATAAGAAAAGAGAAGGTTCTTTAGTTGAGTTGCTTGTAAAGTTAGGGTATTTAAAAGAATCTCAACTTGTAGATATTTTATCTGGTTATCTTTCAACCCCGCCAATTAGAGTTCTGAATTTAAATATTTCTAAAGAAGTTTTAGCTATGGTTCCAGAAGGGATGGCTCGGAAGTGTCAAGTTTTACCAATAGGAAAAATTGGAAATACTCTTACTTTAGCTATGGGTGATCCTTTAAACGTTTTAGTCATCGATGATATAAAGAAGATTGCCAAGTGTGAAGTAAATCCGGTCATAGCTCCTCTTTCTGAAATTAGAGAAGCTATAGCTAACTATTATATCCAAGCGCCGACAGAGTCTATCGAAGACATAATAGAAGGACAAGGAGCTGAGGATTTAAAATATATACAGGAAGGTAAAAAAGAAGTTACCCAAGAAGAAATTATCCGTTCGATAGAAGAAGCACCAATATTAAAATTTACAAATCATTTTCTTAAAATGGCGGTTGAAGAAAAGACATCAGATATATTGATAGAACCTTTGGAAGATGTAAGCAGAATTAGATTACGTGTAGATGGTGTTTTAAAAGAAGTGGAGACTTTTTCTAAGAAAATTCATCCTTTTGTAATATCTCGGATAAAAGTAATATGTAATTTAAATATTGCTGAACATCGATTACCTCAAGAAGGTAGATTTAGGGGAAAGATCTTAGGTAAAAATGTGGATTTTAGAGTATCAATTTTACCTTCAAGCATGGGTGAAAAAGTTGCAATTAGAGTTTTGGACAAAACTACAGCCCTTCTAAATTTGGACTTTTTGGGATTTGAGGAGAATGTATCAAAAAATATTAAAGAGGATAGTTTAAAAGCTCACGGGATGATTCTTACCTGCGGGCCTACTGGGGCAGGGAAGACCACAACTTTATATTCAATAATAAGCCATATTTATAGTCCAGAGAAAAATATTGTTACTGTGGAGGATCCGATAGAATATCAGTTAAAAGGAATTAACCAGGTAAGCATAAGACCGAACATCGGTTTAACTTTTGCTACCTCTTTACGTTCTATATTGCGGCAGGATCCGGATATAATAATGATTGGTGAGATCAGAGATAGTGATACGGCAGATATGGCTATAAAATCTGCGTTAACCGGACATTTAGTTTTATCTACGCTTCATACTACAACTAGCGCAGGGTCAATTACACGGCTTATTAATATGGGGGTTGAGTCATTTTTACTCTCTTCCACTATTGTTGGAGTTCTTACCCAGAGATTAGTAAGGAGACTTTGCCCTAAGTGTAAAGAGAAAACTGAGATGTCGAGCAATACAAGAAAGAAATATTTGATTAGCAAAGATGCTGATATTTATAAGGCCAAAGGATGTAGTTTTTGCCAAAACATGGGATACAAAGGGAGAATATCTTTATGTGAATACTTGCAAGCTTTGCCAGAGATGAGGCAATTGATAAACGTTTCGGCTTCAGAGAGTGAAATAAAAAAAGGGGCTCGAAGGGCTGGAATGAAGACCTTAAGAGAAGATGGAATAATCAAATTAGAAAAAGGAATAACTACTTTAGAAGAGGTGTTGAAAACCACAAGCTCTGATGAAGTTCTAAAAGTAGACAAATAAGATAAAGTAAATTATGACGATTAAAGATAAAATATTAGAGTATATCCAGAAAAAAAAGAAGCTAAGTCAGAAGGTGTTGGTTGAGATTAGGGAGAAAACAGCCAATTATAATGATTTTAAACAGATGCTTTTAGAGAAAAATCTTATTGGTGAGGAAGAATTTTTACTTTTTTTATCTAAAGAGTTGAAAATTCCTTTTTTGGATTTAAAAAAGTATAAAATATCTTCAAAGAATCAAGAGTTTCTTTCTCAAGATATAGCTACTAAGTATAAAGTTGTACCTATCTGTAAAATCGGAAACGCATTGACCATTGCCACCGCTAATCCTTTAGATGTTTTAATTTATGATGACATTAAAATTATTACTGGAACAGATAAGATTGCCTTAGTACTTTCTCGAGAAGAAGATATATTCAGAAGTTTAAATTATTTATACAAGAGTGTAGAAGATTTTTCAAAATCTTTTGATGAAACCGCTACTTTTGATGTTGAAGAAGTTAGCGGAAACAAAGAAGGCAGCCAAGATTTAGAAAATTTAATTAGTGAAAGTAAACACCCCCCTATTGTAAGAGCTATTGATTTAATTATTTATAATGCTTTGAAGAAAAGAGCTTCAGACATTCATGTGGAACCTTATGAGAGCAAACTATTGATAAAATATAGAATCGATGGTGCCTTGAATGAAGAGTTTAGCTTTCCTAAAAAAAATCAACAAGCAGTAATAGCTAGGTTGAAAATAATTTCAGGGTTAGACATAACTGAATCTCGCATGCCTCAAGATGGGAGGTTTAAAGTAAAGTTTGAGGCTAGAGAAATAGATTTTAGAGTTTCCAGTCTTCCTGCTAATTTTGGAGAAAAATTTGTCCTAAG
>JAGLSH010000069.1 GCA_023135855.1 Candidatus Omnitrophota bacterium | reverse complement strand
CCTTCAATAAAATCAATCCCAAAATCATCTAATTTTTTAGCAATATTGATCTTATCTTTGCAACTTAAAGATATTCCTTCAGTCTGAGTTCCATCTCTTAGAGTTGTGTCATAAATATATACTTTTTTCATCTCTTAGTCTTATCCCCCTATGACTTTATTTTATCTAATTTAAATCCTTTGTGAAGAACTTTTAATGCTTTTTTACCAACATCTTCTTTAATTACACAAGAAATACTAATCTCTGAGGTTGAAATCATATCAATATTAATCTTATTCTTTGCTAAAACAGAAAAACATTTAGCTGCTACCCCAGAGTGAGATTTCATCCCAACGCCAACTATAGAAACCTTAGCTATAGTTTCATCAGAAATAACTTTCCCAATTCCAATACCTTTAGAAATACTCTTTGAAATTTTAAAAGCCTTAGCGAGATTGCTCTTAGGCACAGTAAAAGAAATATCTGTTATTCTTTCATGGCTTACGTTTTGAACGATCATATCTACATTAATATTTTCTCGGGCCAATTTATTAAATAAATGAGCAGCAATCCCTGGTTTATCAGGCACATTGCATAAAGTTAATTTTGCTTCATTGCTAGTAAGGGTTATGCCTCTTACTACCGGGGCTTCTATATTTGGTGTTTTTTTCATAATTATTGTTCCCTCCTTTTCAGTAAAACTCCCTCTTACATGTATTGGGATATTAAATTTCTTTGCTACTTCAACCGCTCTGGTATGCATAATTTGAGCACCTAAGGCTGCAAGCTCAAGCATCTCATCAAAAGTAATATTGTTTAGCTTCTTTGCCTCTGGGACAACTCGTGGATCAGCAGTATATATGCCTTCTACGTCTGTATAAATTTCACATAAATCTGCTTTTAAAGACACAGCTAAAGCTACAGCACTTAAATCTGACCCCCCGCGTCCTAAGGTAGTTATCTCTAAATTTGTACTTAAGCCTTGGAATCCAGCAACAATAACGATGTTGCCTCCAGATATTTTTTTCTTTATCCGGTCAGTCTCTATTTTTAAAATCTTAGCTTGAGTATGATAAGTATCAGTAATTATTCCTACTTGGGACCCAGTGAATGATATCGCCCCTAAACCTTTCTTATGAATTGCCATAGTTAACAAAGAAGAAGAAATCTGTTCTCCTGTAGACATTAACATATCCATCTCCCGTTCTGAAGGATTAGGATTAATTTCTTTTGCTAACTTCACCAACTCATCGGTAGTGTCACCCATTGCTGATATAACTACAACTACTTTATTGCCCCTTTTTGCATAAGAAATAATTCTTTGGGCAACTTTCTTTATTTTTGCTACATCAGCCACCGAACTACCACCATACTTTTGAACAATTAATTTGCTTTTTCGTTTATTCGACATTTTGTATTATTAAGCCTCCATAATCCAATTAACTTATAATTATTGTATCTACTATCTTTTTTTACAAAATCTATTCATATAATATAAATTTAAAAAATCTTGGTTCACTTAGAAAGAAAGTGTTTTAACAAATCAACACCCTTATCAAAATAAAGCGAACTATTCTGGGCTTCTTTCTCTGAATAGGAAGAAAAATCATCTTTCTCTATTCCCGAACCAGAAATTAAAAAAGGGACCGGTTCATCAGTATGCGTCCTTAGCTTAATAGGAGTAGGATGATCCGGAGTAACTAGAATTCGACAATCTTTATTCTGCATTTTATCAATTACTGTTCCGACAATAAGTTTATCTATCCTTTCAAGGCAAGATATCTTCATTCGTAAATCCTGATTGTGTCCGGCTTCATCAGTAGCCTCTATATGTATAAAAACAAAATCGCAAGTTTCTAATGCTTCTATCGCAGCTTGGGCTTTACCCAAGTAATTAGTATCATAGTAACCATTAGCTCCTTGGACATCCAATACCTTCAATCCTGCTATCCTACCAATACCTTTTATTAAATCAACAGCTGATATAACTGCACCCTTAATTCCATACTCATCTTCAAAATTAGGCATTGTTGGTTTAGGCCCACATCCCCAAAGCCAAATCATATTAGCAGGGTTTTCTCCTAAATCCACTCTCACCTTATTTATTTCATGAGATCCAAGAATATCCTTAGAACGCTTCATAAGATCAAGAAGAACTTCACTGTTCTTGTCTTTAGGTAAGTACTTAGATATTTCCTTACCCATAATATCGTGAGGAGCAAAATATTTTACTTTTTCTAAACCTAAATCTACCCCTCTCCGAATAACCATAAGATTACGATAGCTAGTTCCAAAGAAAAATTCAATCTTATCTGTGCCCAAATTCTTATTAATGTGTTCAATAAGAATTTTAGCTTCCTTGTCAGTTATATGCCCAGCACTGTAATCATGTAATTTGCCTCCAGCAGCAGTAATAAAATTACAGCGAAAAGCTAAATCTTTTTCCCCTAATTCTATTCCTAAATTTGCAGCTTCAAGCGGTCCTCTACCTGTATAATAAATTTTAGGATCATAACCCAATAAAGAAAGATTGGCTACATCGCTTGAAGGACTAAATCCTCGAGGGATAGTCTTAACTCTACCTAAAACTCCTTTCTTAGCTAGAGAGTTCATAAAAGGTGTCTCTGCCACCTCTAGGGGAGTTTTCCCTCCTAAAATATCAATAGGGTAATCAGCTACGCCATCAGGCACAATCACAATATATTTCATAAACAAAAGTTTAATACAAAGAATATCTACTTGCAAGATATTTTTATAGTGATATATTTTATACTATGGTTAAACAAGGTGACCTCATATTCCTCTATCATGATGATAGAAGGAACTTTCTTATCAAGACTGAAGACAAAACCCTACACACAGACAAGGGTTTTTTGAAAATTAGCTCTCTTATTGGTAAGAGATTCGGCGAAAAAGTAGAAACAAATTTGGGAATTCCCTTCTATATTCTGCGCCCCTATCTTTATGAACTAATAATGAAAGTTAGAAGAAAAACTCAAATTATGTATCCCAAAGATATTGGAATGATTCTTATTCGAGGAAATATTTTCCCTGGAGCAAAAGTAATTGAGTCTGGCATTGGAAGTGGTGCTTTAACCACAGCTTTAGCTAATTTCGTAAGACCTACCGGTCGTGTATATAGTTATGAAAGAAATGAAGAATTTTTAGCCAATGCTAAGAAAAATTTAGAAAAAAATGGATTAAGTGAATGGGTTGAACTCAAGAATCAAGAAATCACCGATGAATTCGATGAAAAAGAAGCTGATTTTATAATGATTGATATTGGAAGCCCTTGGGATTTAATTGACGCTGCTTATAAATCATTAAAAGGTGGTTCTAGGCTTGCTACAATATGTCCTACCTTTGAACAACTTACCAGAACCGTATTCACCCTTGAAGAAAAAGGATTCATAAATATTGAAACAATGGAAATCCTCTTGAGAAAAATTCTAGTGAGAAGAGGGAAGACCCGCCCCGAACAAAGAATGCCTTCCCACACCGGTTGGTTAGTTTTTGCTACAAAAATATATCCTTAACTATTTACCTTTTTTGCCAGATCTTCCAGATCTCTTATTTCCCTGACTCCTAGCTTTACCTGAATTACTTTTTTGTTTTCTATTACCTGCTTTATTTTGTTTTTCACCTGGTCTATTATTTCCTTTTGATTTTCTATCTTGAATACCTTTTCCTTTTCCTCTATTGCCTTCTTTTCGATTTTTAATACTATCTTTTCTACCCTGTTTATTTTCTATTCTTCCTTTCGATTCTTTTCTCTTGTCGCGCATACCTTCCTTACGATCCATTCTATTCTCTTTCCTGTCTCGTATATCTTGTTTATGTTCCATTCTATTCTCTCGTTTGTTCTCACGCATATCTTGTCTATGTTCCATTTTGTTTTCTTTTCTTTCTCTCACATCTTGCTTATGTTCCATGATGTTTTCTCT
>JAGLSH010000068.1 GCA_023135855.1 Candidatus Omnitrophota bacterium | reverse complement strand
AATCAACACATCTAAATTATGCCCATCAATAGGACCAAAGTAACGAAACCCTAATTCTTCAAAAAATAAACCAGGAATAATCAACCCTTTTATTGTCTCCTCAAACTTTTTAGCTCTTTCAACCAACCTTTTCATTGGCGAAAAATGAGTTAAGAATTTCTCCAATTCATTCTTAATCCGGTTGTAAACAGGTGCTGATATAATTTTAGTAAGATGCTTACTCAAAGCTCCTACTGAAGGTGAGATACTCATTTCATTATGATTAACAATTACCAAAATATCACTTTGCGAATGACCGGAAGAATTAAGAGCTTCAAAGCACATCCCACCAGTTAAAGACCCATCACCAACAACAGCAATGGTCTTAGAACTATCTTCTTTTAATCGTTTTGCCTCTGAAATCCCTTGAGTCCAAGAAATTGATGTAGAAGCATGCCCAGATATGTAGACATCGTAATCGGATTCTTTACAATTAGGAAAACCGCTAATTCCTTCATATTCTCTTAAGCTAGAAAAGGCATTTTTTCTGCCAGTAATAATCTTATAAGCATAAGTTTGGTGACCAACATCAAAGATAAGAGAATCTTTGGGCAAATCTAGGCAAACCCCCAAGGCAACACATAGCTCTACCGCCCCCAAAGATGAAGCGAGATGGCCCCCTTTTTTCGATACCACCTTAACAATCAAATCTCTTACTTCTTGACTAAGGGTTTTTAGCTCTTCTGAGGTTAGTTTTTTTAAATCTTTTGGGGAATTGATCCTTTCTAAAATCATTTTTGATCATCAGTAATAGAATCTACAAAGTTCTTTACTGTTTTTTTATCTCTTTCGGAAATTTCATAAAACTCTATACCAGTATCCCAAATATTAATATCACTCTTCTCAAACCCAGCTTTTACTACTACCCAGACTATTCTACCTTTACATATTATCTGAGTACCGCCAATAAAAACCTCTAGCCCTACAATAGAAGAAATATCTAAATTTTCCTCAATTATAGTTCTTAAGCCTCCGGATCCAATATTTTCAGTATGAGCAATAAGAGCATGCTCTGAAGGAGTATAGATAAGTATTTTACAAGGAAAATTGGCTCTTATAAAATTTCTTTTTTCTGTACCCTCCCAACTCATATTACACCTCTCTTCTTAACCTAGATCTCTTTTTTATATTCAGCTCTCTCTATAGAGAGAGCTCTCCCGCTTTCTTCATCAACTTCAATCAATACTGCTTGCATCCGAATATCCTCTTGAGCCAAATTAAATCGTGTAGGCATATTAGTGATAAATTTCTCAATAATTTGATGTTTTTCTCTACCGATAACAGAATCACAGCTTCCAGTCATGCCTACATCAGTAATATAAGCAGTAAAATTATCTATTATTTTCTCATCGGCTGTCGGTATATGAGTGTGGGTTCCTACAACCGCGCTTGCTTTCCCTGAAAGAAAATGCCCAAGGGCTACTTTTTCGCTAGTTGCCTCAGCATGCATATCAACAAAAATTATTTTAGCTTCTCTTTTTACATCTTCTAAAATACTTTTTATGGCTTTAAAAGGACAGTCAACCGGTTGCATAAATACTCTTCCCATAAGATTAATAACCCCTATTTTTACCCCTGCTACTTCTTTTATTATATAGCCTTTACCAGCAGAAAATTCGCCGTAATTCAAGGGTCTTATAAGATCTTTGGTGTCTAAGACTACTCTTGATTCTTTCTTTTTAAAAATATGGTCTCCACTAGTAATCACATCTACTCCAGCACCAAAAATATCCTCAGCAGTAGCAAGAGTTATGCTTGAACCTCCAGCAGCATTCTCACCATTAGCTATAATAAAATCTAAATTTAAATCCTTCCTCAAGGAAGGCAAGAGGATCTTTAGATACTCTCTAGCAGGCTTTCCAACAATATCACCAATAAACAATATTCTAACCATAATTTACTTATTTTATACCCTATTTATTAGTTCTACAAATAAAATAAAAGTCTTTTAATATCTCTTACTTAGCATAATCTACAGCCCTAGTTTCTCTAATCACAGTAATTTTTATATTACCAGGGTAATCCAATTCCTGTTCTAGCTTTTTCTTTATTTCATGAGCTAATAAACTAATTTCACCATCATTTACTTTTCCCGGCTGAACAATAACTCTTATCTCTCTTCCAGCCTGAATAGCAAAACTCTTATCTACTCCTTCAAAAGAATTAGCAGTTGATTCGAGCTGTTTTAATCGTTTCACATAAGTCTCTAATGTCTCACGTCTTGCCCCTGGACGAGATGCTGAGATAGCATCAGCTACTAATGCTAACAAAGAAAACAGAGATTTGAATTCTGCCTCTTCATGGTGAGCTTCAGCAGCATTTATAACTAGCTCTCCTTCTCCATACTTCCTCAATAAATCAGCTCCTATTTGAGCATGAGTTCCTTCTACTTGATGATCAATAGCTTTACCAATATCGTGAAGAAGTCCAGCTCTTTTAGCAATACGCGTATCTAAGTCTAATTCCGATGCCAAAATACCCATAATGATAGATACTTCTTTTGAATGTTGAAGAGCATTTTGACCAAAGCTAGTGCGATATTTTAGTTTACCTAATAGCTTTATTACCTCTGGATGTAAATTATGTATCCCAACATCAAAGGCTACAGTTTTCCCTTCCTCTACAAGCTTCTTATCAAACTCTTGTTTAGTCTTCTCTACTATCTCTTCAATTCTTGCCGGGTGGATTCTACCATCTTGAACTAATTTTTCCAATGACAGCCTAGCAATTTCTCTACGGATAGGATCAAACCCGGAAATACTTACCGCTTCTGGCGTATCGTCAATAATAAGATCTACACCAGTAGCCATTTCAAACATTCTTATATTGCGTCCTTCCCTACCAATAATTCTTCCCTTTAACTCATCATTAGGCAAAGAAACTACACTTACTGTAGACTCAGTAGTGTGCTCAACTGCACATCTTTGGATAGCTTGAGAAACTATCTCTTTTGCTTTTTCATCAGCTTCTTCCTTGATAGTCTCTTCCATTTCCCGAACCATTTTTGCTTTCTCTCCTCTTAGCTCTTCCTCATACCTCTTAAGCAATAATTCTCTTGCCTCATGAGGAGTTAGAGAAGAAATTCTTTTTAGCTTTTCTTTTTCTTCTTCAATTAGATTATTCAGAGATTGATTTTTATTTTCTACTTCTTGAAATACTTTCTTTATATTTTCTTCGCTGCGACGCAATTCTCTTTCTTTGCTCTCAATAAAACCTAGTCTTTTATCCAGATTTTCTTCTCTCTGGAGAAGACGCTTTTCTAGCTGTCTTAAGTCTTCTTTTTTAGAAGAATTTTGCTTTTCAAAATCAACTCTTAATTTATAAAGCAATTCCTTTCCATCTAATTCTGCTTTTCTTCTAATCTCCTCAGTCTTAAACTTGGCTTCCTTTAATATTTTCTCTGCATCTTCTTTAGACTTTTTCAATTTACTTTTCTCAATAACCCTACCTAACCACCAACCTAGGAATAGCCCAACGACAACCCCAGATAGTACGTAAACAATAGTATTAACCATACGACCTCCTTAATAGACGAATATTAATGCTGCTAGTCTTCTAATTAGCAACAATTTGTTATTTAAACAATAAAATTTTCACTAACGATTGTGTCGACCTTTTGGTCCCAGGAAAGATTTGTCGGAAGGTTTTCTAGAATTTGAAATTCAAAAGCAATACCTATTTTTTTAGTAGATGTAGTTATGTTTTGCAAGAAGCGATCGTAATAACCAGCTCCTCTTCCTAGTCTATTTCTTTCTTTATCAAAGGCTAAACCAGGAACAATCACTATATCTATTTCTTTAATGTTCACTTCTTTTGTTCTTTCCGTATCTGGTTGCATAACTCCTCTAGGCCCCAAAACAAAGTCCTGGTCTAAATTTGCAATCTCAAAGATACGTAAACTCTTTGCTTTTAAATTCATTACTGGGAAACAGAATCTTTTACTTCCTAAATCTCTCCGAATCGTGTTCAAAATATCTACTTCCCCGCGTAAGGGATAGTAGACCATAATCATTTTTGCTTTTTTATATAATAATAGTTCTGATAATTTATTTTCGACATTTTTACTCCTTTTTTCTATCTCATCTTTAGTCAAAGACAAAAGACGTTCTAGTAGTTTTTTCCTTACTTCTTGTTTTTTCCTTTCTAAAACCATTTCCATAATATTTATTGTACTACTTCTAAACTAAATTAACCTAAAATACGCTTTGACTTGTGGTAAAATTATAC
>JAGLSH010000067.1 GCA_023135855.1 Candidatus Omnitrophota bacterium | reverse complement strand
TTAAGGATCCATATAAAACTATTTCCGAGCTTAGACGCGTTCTGAAACCCAACGGCAAATTAGTTTTATCAACACCGAACGTTTTAAATTTAAAATCAAGAATAAGATTTTTGATTGAAGGGTGTTGGGAATATTTTAGAGAAATTCCGATGGAACACTCTCAAAATCCTAAAGAGGTTATTTGGAATTTGCACTTGATGCCTTGGCGATATCACGAGTTAGAGTATATGCTTTACCATAATGGGCTAGATATTAAAGGAATTTTTACTAGTAAACATGAAGGCTTGGGTTTATCTTTTCTTATACCTTTAATTCAATTCCAACTTTTATTGAAGATGAAGCGTGTAAAAAGTAAAAGTAGTATAGATTATACAAGAATTAATAAAATATTACTATCAAAGGACATGCTTTTTGGCAAACATTTAATAGTTAAGGCTGTTAAAAGAGAAGAGTTTTCATAGCTTTGTTTAAGGAATATTAATGACCAATTATTTTAACAGCATTACTTATGATTAAATCTGAAAAATTTAAAGAAGAGCATGCTAAAATTTCTCAGCAATTATCTTCTGGGGATGTTCTCAAAAACAGGGAGAAATATGCTCAGCTTGCTAAGAGGTTTTCTTATCTAGAGAAGATTATTAAGCTTTTTGATAAAAGAGATAATTATTTTAAGGAAAAGGAGCATTTAGCTGAGGTTGTCTCTGACACAAAAGAAGATCAGGAGATGAGGAATCTAGCTCAAGAAGAGTTGGGTGAGTTAGCAAGTAAGATAGAGAAAATTGAGCAACAGATAGAAGATAAGATTTTTTCTAGTGATATTCCTGATCATGATCTTATTATTGAAATAAGATCAGCAGCTGGAGGAGAAGAGTCAGCTTTGTTTGCAGCATCATTATTTGGAATGTATTCTAAGTATGCTGAGAAAAATCGTTGGAAAAGGGAAACTTTGAGTTCTTCTTCTACTGGGATAGGCGGTTTAAAAGAAGTAATGTTTTCTGTAAAAGGAAAAGGTGCCTACAAGCACTTGAAGTTTGAGAGTGGTGTGCATCGTGTTCAGAGAGTCCCAGTTACTGAATCTGGAGGGCGAGTCCATACTTCGACAGTTACTGTAGCAGTATTAATTGAACCTAAAGAAGTAGAGCTAAAGATTAATCCTGATGATTTGAAAGTTGACACTTTCAGAGCTTCAGGAGCTGGTGGTCAACATGTAAATGTTACTGATTCAGCGGTCAGGATGACTCATATGCCTACTGGCGTTGTAGTTACTTGCCAAGATGAACGTTCTCAGATCAAGAATAGAGCCAAAGCCTTAAGAGTTATTAAAGCTCGGATTATGGAGAAGATAATTGAAACTGAGGCTAAAAAAGTTAGTCAGGATCGTCGTACTCAGGTTGGAACCGGAGATAGAAGCGAGAAGATAAGAACATATAATTATTCTGAGAGAAGGGTAACTGATCATAGAATAAATTTTACTATTTATCGTTTGGAAGAGGTCTTAGAAGGGGATCTTGATGAAGTCGTAGATGCTCTTGCCAAAGAGGAGAGAAAGAAGATTTATGAAGCTAAAGGATTGGCTTAAAACTAACAGGTCTTTTTTTAATGATAGTGATTTACGTTTTCTTATTAAAAATGTATTTAATTTAAACTATTCTGAAGTTTTAGGTAGTGATGTTTATATAGATTTACAGAATTTGCAATATTTAGATGAGATAAAAGAACTTTGCATTAACGGTTTACCTTTAGCTTATATTTTTGGCAAAGAAGAGTTTTTTGGTTTAGAATTTAGGGTTGATAGAAATACCTTAATTCCTCGGCCTGAGACTGAATTAATTGCTGAAAGAGCAATTGAGATTATAAGGAAGAACAATCTAAAATCAGTTCTAGACTTAGGATGTGGTTCAGGTAACATTGCAATAAGCGTTAAAAAGGAGGTCTCATCAGATGTAGCTGTTTTTGCTTCAGATGTTAGTTTTTACGCTACAGAAGTTACCAGAGATAATGCTGAGTCTAACCAAGTTGACATTTCAATAGTTAATGCAGACTTGTTAGAGGGATTTAAAATAAACAGTTTTGATTTAATAATTTCTAATCCTCCTTATGTAGAAAGTGACCATATTAAGGGTTCTCTGTTATTTGAGCCAAAAGTAGCCTTAGATGGGGGGATAGATGGTTTAGATGTTATAAGCAAAATATTAGAAGAAGCTCACCATTATATTAAGGATAAAGGATATCTTATTATTGAGGTAGGATATCAACATAAACAGGCAGCAGATAAACTTATCGAAAGTAAAGCTTGCTTTTATAAATTAGAAGAATGGATTAAGGATTATTCAGATATTTTTAGAGGATTTATTTTATCAGTCATAGGTGACAGGTGAATGGGTGTAAGGGTATAAGAGTATATGGGTGGGAAGATAAAGAGTAAATATTCTCCCAGATAACCAGTAACTCATCGACTCATTTACTTATTAAAATTATAATAATTAAATGGATAAATTTGTTGTTTATAAATCTAAGTTATCCGGGGAAGTTAAGATAAGCGGTTCTAAGAATGCCGCTCTTCCGATTATGGCTGCGACTTTGCTTACTGATCAGGATTGTCTAATTTATAATGTCCCTGATTTAAAAGATGTAAAGACAATGATTGGAATTCTTGAAGGCTTAGGTAAAAAAATTAAGCTTAATAGAGGCACCCTTAGTGTGAAAAGTAATAAAATTAAGAAAACTAAAAATTTTATTGCTCCTTATAATTTAGTTAGAACAATGCGAGCATCTTTTTGTTGTCTAGGGCCTCTCCTAGCCAAACTTAAGAAAGCTAAAGTTGCTTTGCCTGGTGGTTGTGTTATTGGGCCAAGACCAGTAGATTTACACATAAAAGGATTACGTGATTTAGGCGCAGATATTACTATTGAGAGAGGGTATTGCCAAGCTAAAGCAAAAAAATTAAAAGGAACACATATATATTTAGGTGGGGCTTTTGGTTCCTCAGTTCTTGCAACGGCTAATGTTCTGATGGCTGCTGTTTTAGCAGAAGGTGATACTGTTATTGAACATGCAGCTTGTGAACCAGAGATAGAATGTTTAGTTTTATTCTTGAAGAAGATTGGAGCAAGGATAGAAGGAGAAGGAACCCCAATATTAAAGATAAGAGGTGTAAAAAAGTTATCTGGCTGTGAATTCAAAATTATTCCTGATAGAATTGAAGCCGGAACCTTTATTGCAGCCAGCTTAGCTACAAAGTCTCCGATTACTATAAAAGGTGCAAATCCTTTACATCTTACCTCAGTAATAGAGACAGCTAGAAGAATTGGGGCTGAAATTAAGATAGATAAAGACTCTACTATTTTTATAAAACCAGCAAAGAAATTAAAACCAGTAAATATAACTACTTTTCCTTTTCCAGGATTTCCCACAGATTTACAGGCTCAATTTATGGCTTGCCTTTGTTTAGCTGAAGGCATTTCATTGATAGCTGAGAAGATTTATCCTGATCGGTTTATGCATGTAGCTGAACTTAACCGTATGGGGGCATCTATTCAAAGGAATGGTCCTTATGCTATAATTGAGGGAAAAGAAAAGCTATATGGAGCAGAGATTATGGCTTCTGATTTAAGAGCTTCAGCAGCTCTTGTAATTGCTGGTTTAGCTTCTGAAGGTAATAGCCAGATTTTAAGAGTTTATCATATTGATCGTGGATATGAGAAAATAATAAGTAAATTTAGAAAATTAAATGGAAAAATAAAAAGGGAAAAACAATAAGAGAATGGCTAATGAGTAGAAGGGTAAATGAGTTGATGGGTAGAAGAACGAATGAATTTATGTTTTCCTCGTATACGCATACACTCATTAACTCATGTACAACAAAATTATGAAAGTATTAGTTATAGATAATTACGATTCATTTACCTATAATCTTGTTCAATATTTAGAAGAATTAGGGGCACGTACTCTTATTTTTCGTAATGATAAAATTAATTTAAAAGAAGTGGAGAAATTGAGGTTTAATAGAATCGTTATTTCTCCTGGTCCAGGAAGACCAAAAGACTCTGGCATAAGTTGTTCTTTGGTGGATAAGTTTTACAAAAAGATGCCAGTTTTGGGAGTTTGCTTGGGGCATCAATGCATTGGTTCTTTGTTCGGTGGAAAAATTGTAAAAGCTAGAGAAATTATGCATGGGAAAGTTTCTCTTATTCGTCATAATCAGTCTGGCTTGTTTAAGGGAATTAAAAATCCTTTTTCAGCAACACGGTACCACTCTTTAATCATTGAAAGAAAGAGTTTACCTGAAAACTTAGTTATTACCGCTGATACTAAAAATGGTATAATAA